>JASFIX010000183.1:0-7558 GCA_050122435.1 Desulfobacterales bacterium | reverse complement strand
TGAAGGCGACGAACTTTATATTGGTGCCAAGTGGCAGATCGATTTCTAAGCGATGTTGCATAGTTCTGTAGCTTAGATCTCTAAGAAACAAAAACCCGGGGTGGTTTCACCCCGGGTTTTTTTATACTCAATTGCAAGTCGTCAGACAAAATGTAGGCGGGTCGACTCTAGAAGTGGTTTCAAAACCCCATCTAAGTCCCAAGGCCTGCGTTGTCCCGCGTTCAAGCGGGAAACCTGATCTGGAATTTTGAAACCACTTCTAGTGACTACGACGGGAATTCGTAGGCAATGATGACACTTTTGGGATCGATCAGCAACACCCGGCCCTCATTTTGAATGACGGCAGAGACAAGCTCCATTCTACCGTCATTATCAAAATCCCCCACCGCGTAATCACGGATGAAACCGCTGATCTTGCGTGTTTTCCATTTGGTGGCCAGGCCCAAACCATCCCAGGACAACGACTCGATATGGGCGTTGGTAAATACTCTGAATTTTTCAAGCTTGCTGCGGGCCATTTCATAATTTTTTACAGCGATAACCTCGGTTTCATCGTCACCGTCTGTATCCACCGCCAGCAGGCGCATGGGATAATACTGGGGGTTAATAACTGCCCCGCCCCGGTCCTCTCGATCCCCTATAGAAAATAGTGTGCTGCCGCCGTAACGCTCGCCGCTTCTCCATATCATCTTTCCGGATGAATCAATGACTTGAATATGATCATTTTTCCGGAAGCCCACTCCGGTATCCTGCTGGTCGTGTAATATATCGCCAATTGTAAATCCCAGTAAGTTTGTTTCTCTGGCCGTTGTGATGTCAATTTCCGGTACGTATTCTGAATTTTGCCAGATCATATCATAAATTTTGCCGGAAAACGGATCTGTTCTTTTATGGCGTTGTCCCAGCAAAATTTTACCCCTTTTGGGAATATCGGCAACCCGATAATACCAACGGCTGTTATCAATGATTTTGCTTAAGCGTTTTCCGCTGTATTCCAATACGTATGAGGATAGGCTGGTGCGGGGGCCATTGAGGCAGGTCACAAAAATTTCATCATAACCGTTTTCGTTAATATCGGCTACATCCACGCCGATATTAATGCGGGTGCCGCCTTCTTTAAATTCCTCCAGGGCTTTATAAAACCGGCCACCTTCAGACCGGTATATGATAACGCTATGCGCAGTGGCCACCACAGTTTCAATTTTGCCGTCTCCGTCCACATCGCCGAGGGCAATTCCGTTGATCACATGTTTAAAGCTGGCGCTGCGCCAGAATCGTTGGAATGCTGTATCCTCTTCTTCTTCCTTCCTGAAAAAGGGAGACCCTTCTCCTTCAGCGCCGCCCCCTTTAATCAGTTTTTCCGGATGCGCGTGGCGCTCATCTGCCGGCGCCGGTTTGGATGCCGGTGCCGCCGTTGCGGCCGGGGCTGCTTTCTGGGCAACTTCGGTCTGACGGCCGAGTACGCTTGTATTTATTTTTGTCGCTATCTGATTGAGTTTGGTGATGAGGCCGCCCAGATCTTCGCTCTGTTCAAAGAAACCGGCGGTAGGGGTTTTGGCGGTAACATCCACCATTTTAGCATCAATACTGATACTTTTTCCAAAAACCGTTACACTGCCAAACAGCGTATAATCCGCATATAAGCTGGAACCGATTGCGCGCGCTACGGACTCGTTGACCGGGTCGGGACTTCCCGCCGCTTTGAAGGCGCTTTCAGCCTCCTGCCGGCTGATAACGACAACTTCGCCCTCCTGGGCGAGGCGTGAGGAGAGCATGTCAAAGATGCCGTTTTGCATGTAGGTCATGTCCTTTTCAGCATTGATCTTAAAGGGCAGCAGGACGATGCGTTTGGGTTCAGCGGCAGCTGTTACAAAATTAAAGGATAGCACAGTGGCGATTGATAAATATATGACGATGATACGAATTATTTTATGCTTAATTGACTCTGGTACCATATTTCTCCTATAATTTTTGTCCGTTGTCCGTTGTCCGTTGTTGAGTTGAACTTCTTTCGACGGACAACTGACGACTAACAACTGACTGCTGCTTTGATTTCTTATATTAAGAGACGGCTACTAATATCATTTCTCTAAATACCGTTTCAATATTTCATTGACCATCTTTGGGTTGGCCTTACCGCGTGTTTCTTTCATCACCTGCCCGACAAAAAATCCCAGTAATTTGGTCTTGCCTTTCCGGTAAGCCTCGATTTCCGCAGGGCAGCCGGCAAGGACCTTCGCGATGATGTCTTCGATGGCGCTCGAATCGGATATTTGAACCAGTCCTTTTTCTTCGATAATCTGCTGCGGATGTTTGCCCGTTTTGGCCATTTCATCAAACACGGTCTTGGCGATTTTACCGCTGATGGTTCCATCGTCAATGAGTTTGAGCAGCTGGGCCAGGGCCGGTGCGGAAATGGGCGATTGATCGATGGTTTTTCCTTCGGCATTTAACAGTCCCAGCAAGGATCCCATGATCCAGTTGCTGACCGGTTTGGGCTGATTAAAGACCTGCAAACAATTCTCAAAATATTCAGCCAGATCCCGGTCGGAAGTTAGAATTTCGGCATCATAGGACGGCAGTTCATATTCGGCCACAAAGCGCCTCTTTTTTTCAGCCGGAAGTTCGGGCAGACTCTTTCTGACCGCCTCTATCCAATCTTTGTCGATTACCAGCGGCAGAAGATCCGGATCCGGAAAGTACCGATAATCATGAGCTTCCTCTTTGCCGCGCATGGAATCGGTTCGGTTTTTGTCAGGATCCCACAGACGGGTTTCCTGCACGACCGTGTCGCCGTCGGCAAGGGTTTCTTTCTGTCGGTTGATTTCATACTGCAGCGCTTTTTCTACATGTTTAAAAGAGTTGAGGTTTTTTATTTCGGACCGCGTACCGAAACCGTCCGAGCCCTGCGGGCGAATGGATACATTGGCATCACAGCGGAAACTGCCCTCTTCCAGGTTGCCGTCACAAATATCGAGATAACGGACGATTGACCGCAGCTGCCGCAGATAGGCCCCGGCCGCTTCCGGGGATGGAATATCCGGCTCACTGACGATTTCAATCAACGGGACGCCGGTCCGATTAAAATCCACCATGCTGAAGGGCCGGCCGGTGTCATGGTTCAACTTGCCGGCATCTTCCTCCATATGGATTCTGGTAATGCCAATGCGATAATGGTCTCCGTTGACCTCAACCGTCACATGTCCATGGCGGGCTATGGGAAGTTCATACTGGGAGATCTGGTAGCCTTTTGGCAAATCCGGATAAAAATAGTTTTTGCGGGCAAAGCGGCTTTCAGATTCAATTTTACAACCGGTTGCAAGCGCCATTCGCAGGGTATACTCCACCACTTTTCTGTTCAACACCGGCAATACACCCGGCATCCCCAGACATACCGGGCATGTATGGGTATTGGGCGGGGCGCCGAATGCGGTTGAACAGGAACAAAAAATCTTGGTTTTTGTTTTTAGCTGGGCATGGACTTCCAGTCCGATAACCGGTTCAAATTCCATTGGACGTCCTTAATTATAACTGAATGGTTGGGTTCTCCACCAGGTTGGGTTAAGGAACGAAACCCAACTAGCCGTTAAATTTGAATGATCGGAGACTAATAGTCAAGCGATTTCCGCCACGGCTAACCGACAAAGAACGCCGCGTTTTAATAACCGGATTCTGTCATCGACTGAACACTTAGACGTAAAAACAGACCTTCTGGACGACACGCTTCCAAAAGTCGGGTTTGATCCAAATCAACCCTTGCTACCGGTTTCCTGCGGAGCGAAAAATTTAAAAAAATGCTGCATGATGAATTTAACAGTGGCTTTGTTGATATGAAAATTATCTCGACCATCAGAAAAGTAGGTCTGTCCATTGAGCGGCTGGTATATGGTTGCCATCTCAAAAGCAGGAAAATAAAATACATTTTCATGACGAGCTGTAAACTCATCAGCCACCGCTCGCAGGGTCGCTTTGGAGTTACAGCTGGCGCTGATGACATCAACGTCCTGGCGAAAAGTTGCCCATAGATTTACCGGGGATACGGTTACTAAAATTTTGCAATCCGGGTTTTTAGCGGTCATCATTTCATGAATGCGTTCCAAATTTTTAAGATTTTCCTCATAACGGCTGACCCGGAAACGGTATCGGCTCATATCGCCGCCCTCATTTACATATGGTCCGGCTGGCACACTTATCACAGAACCATCGATGGTATCTTGCCAAATTTCTGTCAGACCAAGGGTTAAAATTAAAACTTCAGCCTGCTGCAGTGCATTTCGGGAGTGTCGCCGATGCTTCTCAAAGTCATTTTCGGCTTCTGTGAGATTGTCGTAAAGGATGACGCGTCGATAGGGATCCTGTATCTTTTTTGATTTTGGAGCGGTCCACCATCGCAGGTCCGGATGCCATTGTGCGAAGGTGTATTCAAAAATTTGGCGCAGGCAATGAGTGCTGTAAACCCGTTCCCAGGCAGCGCTGGCATGGATGGATGCCGGATGATACGTTTCCAGCGCGATGTAGTTGTAATCTCGCTGAATGAGCCGGCGCTTTATTTCGCGTGCAAAACAGGATCCCATGGAGGCGATGGGTGTTGACGGCGAAATCGTGAAGCGGCCCACTTCAGGTGCGGGAAAATTGCCATCTACTGGCGGGTTTTCAAAAGAGCCGGGCCAGACTTGCCATTTTTCGAATCGATGTACAAAACGTGCATCTGAAACTGTCATGATATGTTTCCTTGTTGACGCCTTAAATTTATTCGAGGGGTTAACCAATGAAAAATCTCATTGCCTCAATAAACAATTTTTTATGTTAAAAAACTGCCGGAGCCCTTCATTTATAACAAATTGATTGTTTGAATGAAAGCCTCGAAATAAGATGAGGTGTTTAACATTTCACATCACTAAACGCACTAGAGCCGTATTTCCATAAAATAATAATAATTTCAAGGTATTATATAGGATATGCGTGTTTTGGACGAAAGAACCCCTTTATTTTCAGTGCGAGGCGGCTTCGAAAAAAACTGCCGGGTTGCAGGTTTAGATTCCAGCCAATTCTTGACAATAACAGCCCGGCTCTATTATATTGATCTATTTTATAGATTATCTTCTAAGAGACCGACGACTGACGATATGACGGTGTTCGGTTTTTAGAAGTCTTTTTTTTTGGGGCCAAGCCGACTAAGTAACGGATAATCGGTAATTTTTTACCACGAAGGGCACGAAGTTCATAAAGCTTTTTTGATCGGAAACATGGATGGGTCGCAACTCGACATATAACATAATGATGTATTCCCACGATACTTACGGCCTCGGTCACATTCGCCGAACAATGGCGATTGCCGCGCATCTTCTGGGACCCCGCATCAATATACTCATTCTGACTGGATCACCCATCGCCGGCCGCTTTTCGTTTCCCGAGCAGATCGATTTCGTGCGAATCCCGGGAATGATAAAAAAAACCAACGATGAATATCTCCCGCTTTCCATTAAAATTAACGCCAGGCACGCGCTCGATATCCGCAAAAATATCATCACCGCCACCGCTAAGACCTTTCAGCCGCAGCTTTTCATCGTGGACAAAGAACCTCTCGGACTGCGCAAAGAGGTGCTGCCGACCCTCAAATGGCTGCAGCGTTCCCGCCCCGATACGCGGGCTATTTTAGGGCTCAGGGACATCATGGATGATGCTGCCACAGTTAAACAAGATTGGCGGGAAAAAGGCGTGTATGATATTTTGCAAAACCTGTACGCTGAGATATGGGTGTACGGCAACCGGGAGTTTTATAATCCAATAGAAGAATATGATATCGCAGCGTCGATCAGTCATAAAATATACTTTACGGGATATATCCCGCGAAAGACTCCCGGCCCGGAGGCGGTGCGAAATATCCGCAAAGAGCTCGGCGTCAAGCCTGACGAAAAGCTCGTGGTGGTGACCACCGGCGGCGGTGGCGATGGGTATGTCGTCATGCGTGCTTATGTCACGATGCTTGAATCTGCTGCAAAACCGCTGCCGTTTAAAAGTGTATTGATCACCGGACCGTTTATGCCCAAGAACAAACGCCGAAAAATCTTTAAACGTGCCAGAAAGCAGGGTGTTCGTGGCTTCCACTTCTATAGGCAAATGGAGAAAATTTTTGCAGCCGCCGATCTGGTCGTCTGCATGGGCGGGTATAATTCGCTCTGTGAAATTTTGAGTCAGGGGACTCCGAGCCTGGTAATTCCCCGTGAAACACCGCGCAAAGAGCAGCTGATACGGGCCCAGACATTCAAACGCCACAACCTGGTGGATTACATTCCGTGGGCCGAATTGGGACCGGCCATTCTAGAGCAAAAAATTATGTCCTTTCTGGAAGCGCCTGAACCCTATTTGAAGGCCATTTCTCAATTTCGTTTTACCGGAATCGAAACCATGCAGCAGCGCCTTCGCGACTTCAGGCTCAAAAAGTGATGAATACCCCCCACCAGCCTTTCCTGGGAATGATTCTGAAGGGTTATCCCCGGATTTCTGAAACGTTTATCTCCAATGAAATCTTTTTGCTCGAAAAACTGGGATTTCCCATCCACCTGTTTTCCATGCGCCGTCCCCGGGAAAACTTCATCCACCAAAGTGTTAACCGGATTCAGGCAGCCGTCGACTATTTACCCGAAACTCTTTTGAAACCGCTGCCGCGCTTGATGTACCATAATTGCCTGCTGGCAGCGCAACGGCCCGGGATCTATGCCCGGGCATTGAAAAAAGCATTTCAACGCTTTTTTAGGACGCGTAAATCGGCTACAATCAAGCATCTGTTTCAGGCAGGCTATCTAGTCCAGCATTTGATGCCCGATCGCCGGATAATTCATTTGCACGCCCATTTTGCCCATTCACCGGCATCGGTAGCCATGTTTGCGAGCATACTGAGCGGGCGGCCGTTCAGCTTTACCGCCCACGCCAAAGATATTTACACATCCGACCCCCGGCAGTTGAAAGAAAAGGCAGCGCTGGCAAAATTTGTGGTCACCTGTACCGAATACAATCGGCAGTATCTTATGGCGCTGTGTGACGGTCAGCCAGGTGAGATCCATCGGATTTACCACGGAATTGATACCGGGCTATTTTCATCGAGTCCGGATAACTTACCAAAAGCTGGAAGGCCTTATCGAATTCTCACCGTCGCCCGTCTGATTGCCAAAAAGGGTTTGCCCACGGTTTATCGGGCCCTGAAGGTCATGAAAGACCAGGGAATTGCTTTCAAGCATACCCTTATTGGTGATGGTGAAGATCGTAGAACAATTTTATCCAATATCAAAGATCTAGGTTTAACTGCCCACACTCGGTGGTTGGGCACCCAGCCCCATGAAGTGGTCTTGGATTATTACAAACGGGCGCATCTATTTGTGCTGGGCTGTGAAGTTGCCCCCAACGGTGACCGGGATGGGATTCCGAATGTTCTATTCGAAAGCATGGCTATGGGAGTGCCGGTGGTGGCAACCCACTTATCCGCCATTCCCGAACTTGTTGAAACTGAAAAAACCGGTCTGTTGGTTGATCCCGGGTCTCCTGAAAAAATGGCCGAGGC
>JASFIX010000182.1:0-7562 GCA_050122435.1 Desulfobacterales bacterium | reverse complement strand
CCTTGAGTATTCAATAGAGAATGTGGCCATTCAACCCGGCGGCAAACCGACCATCGGTAAATTTATCATGGCGCTGATGAACCCGGGTGACGAAGTCCTTTATCCCAACCCGGGCTACCCGATTTACGAATCCCAAATTGAGTTTCACGGGGGCACGGCTGTGCCCTATAGCTACGTGGAAGGCAAGGGTAACTTTGATATTGACATGCAGATGATCGAAAAAAAAATCACGTCCAAAACAAAGCTGCTGATCCTCAATGACCTGCAAAACCCCACCGGTGCTGAATGCTCGATGGATGAGATGGAAAAACTCGCTGAGATTGTAAGCAAACACAATCTTTATGTTCTGTGCGATGAGGCCTATTTTGATATCCGCTATGAGGGCAAGAGCAGTTCATTCGCATCGCTGCCGGTTATGGCTGAGCGCAGCGTTATCCTTTATACCTTCTCTAAAAAATTCGCCATGACCGGTTGGCGCCTGGGGGCAACCATCGGCCCCAAAAAGATTATTGATGTTATCGCCAAACTGAACGTCAATGATGAATCCTGCCCGAACCATTTTATTCAGTACGGCGCCATGGAAGGGCTCACCGGCGATCAGGCCGAAGCCAGGCAGATCCTTGCGACTTTAAAAGAAAGACGGGATACAGCCGTAGACATCCTAAATTCAATTGAAGGTATCCACTGTTTCCGGCCCAATGCCACCTTTTATCTTTTCCCCAATGTCACCGGCGCCATGCAGAAAAAAGGACTTGCGGATTATGACGAATTCAGGCGCACGGTGCTGCATGAAACCGGTGTTTCGTTCTGCACGCGCCTGCACTTTGGGCGCCCGCTGGCAGAGGAAGAAAATTTTTACATTCGCCTGGCCTATTCAGGCATCGGGACATCTGAAATTAAAGAAGGCCTTGGAAAATTCAAGGCCTTCATAGAAAGTTGATTGTGTCTGTGGTTTCAGGTGTCAGGTGTCGTTGTTCAGCATTCGATCCGCAGAAATTTCAGAAGTATTGATTCTGACACCTGACACCCGAAACCTGCCTGTCCTCCGTAGCCGCTGAAGCGAAGGAGGGAAACCTAAAATAAAACCGTGTCTTGTAGAAATTAATCTCTGTTTTGGCTGTATTAGATATTTTTGAATTTGCCCTATAACAAGACAGCCGGTGTTGACTTAGGCTGCCTTGTGTTCATAGAGGTGCACATCTCTCTGGGGAAATGGGATGCTGATGCCTTCTGCATCGAACCGTTTTTTTACGGCCTCGGTGACATCAAAAACGACCCCCCAATAATCTCCTGCATTCACCCAGGGACGGGCCACAAAATTCACACTGCTGTCCGCCAGTTCAGATACAGCCACCTGTGGGGCCGGATCTTTCAAAATGCGTTCTTCATTGGACAGTATCTCGGAAATAATATCCCGGGCTTTATCAACATCATCCTCATAGCCGATCCCAAAAACCATATCCGCCCTCCGGGTGCCTTTAACCGTATAATTGACAATGTTATCGCTGGTTAATTTGGCATTCGGGATGATAATCGTTTTATTGTCCGGTGTGGCCAGCTGGGTCGTAAAAATTTGGATTTCTTCTACCACCCCGGCAACGCCGGCACCTTCGATAAAATCACCGACCTTAAACGGTCGGAATATGATCATCAGCACACCGGCAGCAAAGTTGGATAAAGAGCCCTGCAGCGCCAGACCGATCGCTAAACCGGCAGCACCCAGTACGGCAATAAATGAAGTGGTTTGAATGCCCAGCATGCCCAGGGCCGCGATAATCACAAAGGTCAGCAAGGCCACATAGGCCAAATTGGCGACAAATTTCGTCAGGGTGGGATCCACATCTCGCTTTTCCATTACCCTGGAGATTAGATTTTTCAGGTATTTTACAACCCAGCGACCGATAATAAAAACTGCCAAAGCCGCTAAAATATTAACGCCAAACTCGGTTCCCAGCTCGTAGCCTTTTGCGATTAATTGTTGAACCTCCATTGCGCACCTCCTTTTTTAAATTAACAATAAAATTAACATCAGCATCAGAAGAAAAATCTTCTACCTGAACAAATTTTGTTATCCTTCAAAATAGTAATTTTGTCATCTTTGTCAAAGGGTTCATTGGTAGACAAAGCGAAAGTGAATGCGGGGTGGAAGAAAAGAAGTTCAAGTCGGCGATGGATGAGGATTACCGAAAAATAATCATGTCTTTAATGAATACTGCGATCTCGGGAAAGATCGATTGGGCAAAGCCAATTCTGACATCCCAAGGCTATCCTTCATGTACCCGCCACATGTCTTCATCGGTATAACACTTTTCAGCCTCAGCATCCTGGGCGGCGGCATCCAGTTCCACCTTTCTCAAATCCGGCCCGCTTTGCAGCACTTCTTTGTAATATTCGTGCTGGATTAATAAATTCATGATTTCATTGGTACCGGTCCAGATTTGACAAAGACGGATATCCCGAACGATTTTCTCAATAGGATAGACATCGGTGTAACCGATGCCGCCCATAATCTGCATGGCTTTATTGGCCACCTGCCAGGCCATGTCGGTTGCAAATTTTTTGGCCTGACTGACCAATCTTCGGGAATTGGGGGCATCTTCATCAACCGAACGGGCCGCCATATGGACCAGCGCCCGGGCGGCATCCAGTTGGGTAATGGCATCGGCCACCATAAAACTAACCCCCTGATAGGTTCGAATCGGCTCGCCAAAGGCATGCCGCTTGTCGCTGTAACGCGTGGCAATTTCCAGGGCCGCCCGCACCCCCAGGCTGGCCGCCGCGGAGGTCAGCCGCTCGGGAATCATCATCTGGTGGAAAACAAGCGCCCCGCCATGCAGCTCACCGATCAAATTTTCCTTGGGTACCCGCACATTGCGAAACACCAGCCGGCCGGTACCGCCGCCTCGGGTCCCCAGCAACCCGTATCGGTATTCGGTTTCGACCCCGGGGCCGCGCTCTACCATGATGGCACTGATACGCTGATATTTGTGAGCATTTTCATCAAAATTGGTACGGCAATACACCAGAAAAACATCGGCTTCGGTGGCTCCCACAACAAACCGTTTTTGTCCATTGAGAATAAAATGATCACCGTCAATTTCAGCCCGGGTGGCGGCCCCAAAAAAATCCGAACCACCCCGGGGCTCTGTGAGTGCCTCGGCGCTGACAAACCTTCCCTGAAGAATGGGTCTTAAAAATCGTTCTTTCTGCGCATCGGTGCCGAAAACGTGCAAGGCTTCGCCGACAATGGAAGGCATCACAAAAGCGCACCCCAGGGTTGTGCCCAAAACCCCGATCTCTTCCTCGGCAATCACCTCCGCGGTCCAGGGCAGTCCCCGCCCGCCCCATTTCGGATCAAATCTCAGCCCGAGCAAATTATGCGCGGCCAGTTTTTCGACATATTCGCGCGGATACTTGATTTCATCTTTGTCCAGCGCCCGTATGAAATCGTGGGAAACCTCCTCACGCACAAATTTTCTAACCTCTTGTTGAATGGCCTTTTCCTTTTGTGTCAACAGTGGCTGGTAATACATGACTCCTCCTTAAATTTATGATGATGGATGGAATCGCCCCCAATTCTGTACCAATTGGGTTTTGCGCAATAGATGATTAATCATGATTCTATGAACGGCGGGCAAGAGTAAATGAATAGTCATGACTAATATTTCGGGTAAGAACTGTCAAGAACATCGGATTTAACATCAGATGGCAAGCTCTGTATCCAGACAAGATTTTGCTTGCACCATTAACCGATATGTGCCCAAATCATTACCAGAATCCATCTCAAAAATGTCTTTTGGCTCAATATCTTTGTTGGTGCCTCGTTTAAAATCCTCAACATACAACAGTATGCCTGCGGTTTTAAACTCGGCCCCGCCGCGATCTTGAACCAAAATCCTATTTTTGAAACGGATTCTAACCAACACCAACTGTGTACGGGAGGATTTATGGATAAAGATGTTGATTTATCCATTCGACTGGCAGGAGTGAAATTTAAAAGCCCGATTGTGGTGGCATCATCCGAATGCGCTGCCAATTTATCTCAAGTCCGAAATCTGGTGGACAAACCGATCGGCGCAATTGTCACCAAAACTTATACCTCTGCTCCGGCGTTCAGGATACGGGTTCGACCCTACCAGTTTCCGTTGAATAAATTCGGCAAAGCGTATTCAAAGGGCGGCAGTCTTTTTTCGCTGGCCGCACCGCATCCTGAAGACAGTGAAGCGGTGAAAAAACACGTTTCGCAGATGGCCGATTTGTGCAAATCATCGGATGTAAAGCTAATCGCAAGCTTTTTTGAAGACCCCGCCGATGTTTCTCTGTGGATCAACCGGGCAAAGTCGTTTGAAGCCTTGGGAGCCGATATGCTCGAGCTGAATTTCTCCTCGCCATCAGCAGCCAAGGTCTTTGCCCGAAGTTTTGAATCGGCAAGCCATATCATCTCAGAGGTTAAAAAGAACACCTCAATTCCTGTGGGGCTTAAACTGAGCCCTACCCTTGAACCGTTAGAAACCTTCGTTGTTACCTGTAAAGATGCGGGTCTGGATTTTATCACCGCCCACAACGCACCGGGCGGTATTGTCATTGACGTTGAAAATGAAGTCCCTTTCGGTGCACCCTCAATGGGCGGTTATGTAATGGGGCGGTCGTTTCTGCCGTATTCTTTAGGCAGAGTGGTCAGGATAAATAAAGCATCGAATGTACCGGTCATCGGAGTCGGTGGCATTTACGAGGCCCAGGATGCATTACAATATCTGCTTGGCGGTTGCCCGATAGTGGGTATTGGCTCTGCCCTGTATTTTAAGGGAGCGCGAATGCTGGATACATTGTCTCGGGATATCGCAGATTGGATGAAAAAAAAAGGATATATTTCAATTGAGGAATTTCAGGGCAAAGCGTTTCAGCAGATTATAGACCCACCGAAACTTAAATCCGAGGAAAAATTTCCCTATGCCATCCCGCCTCTATGCCCTTATATTCCGCAAATCGATAAAGATTCCTGTGTGCTGTGTGGGGAATGCGAAACCAGTTGCATTTATAATGTGTTTACCGTCAATCAAAGCAAAAAACAGATAACCATAGATGAGGATCGGTGCTGGAGTTGCGGATTTTGTGTGGGAATCTGCCCTTCGGAAGCTATTACCCTTAGAGACAGAAACCATAAAGACAAGGTCATCTGGAATAACCAGGGATTGGCGATGCCATTTATAACAGGTGGGAAATAAAACGTTTTGACTGAAGTTATTAATCAGAGTATAAATCGATACGCAAATATATCATTTCAATAAAGGAGGCATTTAATGGCTGGTGGATATGCAGGCAAAATGGGTTTTGTTGATTTAGCGACAGACGAAATTAAAATCGAAACGCTGGATGAGGGCTTGGCCCGTGATTTTATCGGCGGACAGGGAATCGGCGCACGGATATTATTTGAACGTCAGAAAAAGGGCGTCGATCCGTTAGGTCCGGAAAGCTATCTGGGTTTTACGACCGGGCCTTTAACCGGAACAAAAGTGCCGACCGGCGGCCGCTATATGGCGGTCTGTAAATCACCGCTGACCGGTGGTTGGGGGGATGCCAATTCCGGCGGGTATTTCGGTGCGGAATTAAAAGCGGCCGGTTGGGATGCCATTTTTGTCACCGGTACGGCCTCTTCACCTAAATACATTACGATTTTCGATGACCGCATTGAAATAAAAGATGCCAGCCACCTCTGGGGTCAGGATACCATCGCCACCGAAGAAGCGATTCACAAAGATGCCGGGGATAAAAAGATTCGCATCGCTTCTATCGGGCCGGCGTCTGAAAAGCTTTCGTTAATCAGCGGCATTGTTAATGATGCTGGTCGTGTTGCGGCCCGCTCGGGTGTGGGGGCGGTCATGGGGTCTAAAAAACTCAAAGCGGTCGCCGTGCGCGGAACCGGCAAGGCCGGCATCGCCGATAAAAATGAACTGGATCGTCTGCGCAAAGACTTCATCAAAGAAATGAAGGAGATGGGCGGGTTTGCTCAATTGTTGATGCAGCACGGCACCTGCGGCCTGACTTCCGGCCTGGTTGCATGCGGTGCGACCCCGGTAAAAAACTGGCGCTATACCGGTACGCAGTCCTTTGCCAATTTAGAAAAAATCGGCGATCCCGACACCGTCATTCAATATCAGAAACGCAAGTACGGTTGCGCCAACTGCCCGATTGCCTGCGGGGGGATTTTCAATGTTACCACCGGCAAATACCCGGTCGGCGAAACCCATAAACCCGAGTACGAAACCATCGGCGCCTTCGGTACCATGTGCATGTGCGATGACCTGGAGGCGATTATTAAATTAAACGACATGTGCAACCGCAGCGGTCTGGACACCATATCGGCCGGAACGGCACTGGCTTTTGCCATGGAATGCTTTGAAAACGGAATTATCAGCGAGTCCGATACCGATGGCCTTGCCATGACCTGGGGCAATGCCGAAGCCATGATCGCCATGATCGATAAAATGATTGCCCGGGAAGGATTCGGTGATATTCTGGCCGACGGTGTTAAGATTGCCGCGCAAAAGATCGGAAGCGGCGCCGAGGAATTTGCCATGCATGTGGGCGGTCAGGAACCCGGGCTGCACAACGCCCTGTTTCTTCCCAGTCGGGGCACCGGCTTTGTTTGCGACCCCACTCCCGGTCGCCACACCGCAGCGACCATGGCAGCCATCGATGGCGGTGCCAAACAATTTGCCCCCTACCCTGAGTTAAAAATCGATAAATTTGAAAAGTACACCTACACCGGCAAAGGTCCCGCCAGTGCCACGGCCTCTCAATATCTTCAGGTGGGCGCCAGTAGCGGGGTGTGTATTATGCCGATGATGTTTTTCGGCAATTACCCGCTAATTGAGTTCTTCAACGCCGTCACCGGCTGGGATCTGGATGCGAATGAAGTCCTGAATACCGGTGCCCGCATCCAGACCCTGCGCCACTGTTTTAATCTGCGGGAAGGGATTGCCCCCTCTGACGTCAAACTGCCCAAGAGAATGACCGGCCAGCCACCCCAGGAAGAGGGCCCTGTGGCCGGTGTCACCCTGGATGTCGACAACCTGGCCCGGGAATACCGTCAGGCCATGGGTTGGGACCCGGAAAGCGGCCAGCCGGAAGGAAGTTCGCTGGAAAAACTGGGTTTAACCGAACTCGTCAAAACACACGGTTAATCCAAATAAGCTTGAAGGATTTGTTACCAAGCTACTCTACAGCCATTCAGAATCACATCACCCTCAGCGATGGGCGCCGGCTGAGCTTTGCCGAATTTGGTGATCGGCAGGGTAAACCTGTTTTTTATTTTCACGGGTTTCCGGGGTCGCGTTTGGAAGCGAAACTGGCGGATGACATCTCGTGTGAATCCAAGGTTCGCTTTATCGGAATCGATCGCCCGGGATACGGGTGTTCTAGCTTTAAGCCCGTTCGCACATTCATTGACTGGGCGGATGATGTCGCCGAAATGGCAAATGCCTTAGAAATCGATCGCTTTTCAATTTTGGGCGTGTCCGGTGGGGGGCCTTATGCCGCCGCGTGTGCCTGTAAAATGCCCG
>JASFIX010000181.1:0-7594 GCA_050122435.1 Desulfobacterales bacterium | reverse complement strand
GGCGCCATAGTCGAGGGCCCGATCCAGCTTTTCCTGGGTGATGTCAATGCCGATGACCGTGTTGGCCCCCAGGCCCTTGGCAATTTGCCCCATATACTGGCCGACGCCACCGCCAATGCCGATAACAACGACATTATCCCCCGGCTGCAAATCCGCCCGTTTGGCAGCCTGATAAGGTGTGGTGCCGGCATCCGCCAACACAGCCAGATGTTCCAGTGGAATATCGCCGCGGTTTTTGACTTCGCACAGATCGATCGAAGGTACCGGAATGTGACTTGCAAAACCGCCATAAATCCCTATGCTGTTCCCCGGCATTTTCTGATCGAGGCATCGATTTCCTCGACCGGTTTTGCAAAGAAAGCATTTACGGCACGGCATCACCGCAGGAATGATGACTTCTTTTCCAATCCATTTTTCATCTCCCGCGACCACTGTTCCGGAAATTTCATGTCCCAGTGTCAACGGGGGCTTACAAACTGTTGGGACGCCATCATAAAAATATCCCAGGTCTGTGTGACAGACGCCGCAGCCTGCAACCTCAACCAGCACGTCACCGTCTTTCAACTCCGGAACGTCAATTTCCTTTTTTTCGATTTTGCCCGGAGTCACCTCTTTGGTTTCCCTATCGTGCGAAGTGGGTTGCGTCATTTGCCAGGTTTGGATTTTGTCAGGTAGGCCCGCCATAATATCCTCACTTTCAATTTAAAATGATTTTAATTGGGAAATTCAGATGATATTTTTAAAATTTCACTTGCTTTTAGCGGTAAAATTTGCAACTACTTTTTAGCTACAATGTAACTATACTGATGTCAAGATTTTTTATTGACTTCGCTGGTGCCCAGCTTTAATCTATCGTCGATATATTGTCATACGAAGAGATAAACCAATAGTTACAATAACCTAAATGATCGTTTCAAATTTTAAAAAGGATTAATGAAATTTTTTAGGAGGTTTTATGCTACTGGAAGGTAAAAATGCGCTGGTGACCGGCGGCTCACAGGGAATCGGTGCCGCCGCCTCAATCGAACTGGCCCGTGAGGGCGCAAACGTCTGCCTGACATACCGCAAACACGAAGCGGAGGCCGTCAAATATGCGGAAGAAATTCAGGCAATGGGCCGCAAGTCGCTCGCCGTAAAATGTGATATTGCATCCTTTTCCGACGCTGAAAACGTCGTAAAAGCCGCCGTGGAAGCATTCGGAAGCCTGGAAATCCTGGTAAACAATGCTGGTATGAACTGGGATGGCGTCTCCTGGAAAATGACCGAAGAACAATGGGACCGCGTATTGGAAGTTAACCTGAAAGGGTATTTTAACTTCACGCGCCATGTAGCACCGCTTTTAAAAGAGCAAAAATACGGCAAAATTATCAATGTCACCTCAATTAACGGGTTGCGCGGAAAATTCGGTCAGACGAATTACTCTGCATCTAAAGCCGGGATTATTGGATATACCAAGGCACTGGCAAAAGAGCTGGGTGCCTTCGGCGTAACGGTCAATGCAGTGGCCCCCGGCCTGATCGAAACCGCCATGCTTAAAGAATCGGAAGCCAGAGATAAAATTATTGATATGGCCATGGGTGAAAGTGCCCTGAAACGCGTCGGGCAGCCGGAGGATCTTGCCTATCTGGTGACGTTTCTGGCATCCGACAGGGCCAGGCATATTACCGGGGAAGTTATAAAAGTAGATGGCGGCCAGTATATATAAAAGGTTGAGTCCGTTGTCCCGTTTGCCCGTTGGCGCGTTGTTTTGTTAATAAATAAAATCAGACAGAATTCCTTTTTAAACGGGCCTAACGGGCTAAACCGGCAACCGGCTAACCTGATTAGATAGCCACCCACCTTAAGACACTCAGGCTTTCTAGTCTTAATTATTTATACAGAAAGAGGAAGATGATGGGAAAAGTAGCGATTATCGGAGTCGGACAAAGTACGTTTGTCAGGAGCTACCCGGGCGCAATCCGGGAACTCGTTTTTGAAGGATTCAAGGATGCCATGCAGGATGCGCAGCTGAGCACCAGCGACATCGATGCATCGGTTATCTGCTCGGCACCCGAGTACGACAAACAGCGTTCACCGGCAGGTGTATTTGCCGAATATCTGGGATTAAATCCTCAGCCGACCTTTTATGTCGAAACCCTGTGCTCCTCGAGCAGCACCGGATTAAAGCTTGCCTATTCTCTGGTGAAATCGGGCCTGCACGATACGGTGGCGGTAATCGGATTTCAAAAGATGTCGGAAATCAGCTCTTCAGAATCCCAGGAACGCATGGGCCGGGGTGCCGATATTCAGTGGGAAAGTCCATTTGGCACCATGATGCCGGCTTACTATGCCATGTATGCGAAAGCCCATATGGAAAGATATGGCACTACCCTGGACGACCTGGCGCTGATCCGGGTTAAAGCGGCGACCTACGGCCAGCTAAACGATAGAGCCGTATATCGCAAGCCGGTGGAATTTGAGATGTTTTCAGATCCGGAAAACCGCATGGCCGGCCCAGTGGCCAGCCCACTGCGGGTGGGCGATTGCTGCGCTAACGCCGATGGCAGCTCCTGTGTCATCGTCGCCAGTGAAGAAAAAGCCAAGTCCCTTTCGAAGAAACCGGTCTGGATTCTGGGTGTCGGCGCGGCGACCACCAGTGTCAATTTAGCCGGTAGAGATCTGTTTACTGGATTAACCGTAGCCGAGCAGGCTGCACAGCAAGCCTATGCAATGGCCGGTGTCGGCCCCAATGACATTGATGTGGCCGAAGTACATGACTGTTTTACGATTGCTGAAATGATGGCCTATGAAAACCTGGGTTTTGCCAAACCGGGCGAAGGCAAAGAATTAATCAGAGCCAAAGAAACCTATCAGGAAGGCCGTATTCCGGTGAATGTCGACGGGGGACTGCTATCCAAGGGCCACCCCATCGGAGCTACCGGTGGATCCCAGATTCGCACTATCGTATTGCAGCTTAGAGACGAAGCCGGCGATATCCAGGTCAAAAACCCCGAGATCGGGTTGGTCCATAACATCGGCGGTGTGGGACTGTATGGAAATGTGACGATACTAGGTCGAGAATAAGATGTATTTACCACGAAAGCACGAAAGACAGAAAACACAAAAAAATAATCATATTTCGTGCTTTTCGAATTTCGAGTTTTCGTGGTTGGATTTCCCAATAAAATAACCTGCCTTATTTTAATTACAAGTTTATTTGTGGAGAACAAACAATGAGCAAAGTAAAAGAAGTAGATGATAGATTTAAAAAATTCGGTACGGTAAGCTTTACCGCCATTACCAAAACCAATGAGTTTGTGACTTACCTTGAAGACAATAAGGTCATGGGAACCCGCTGCAAGGATTGTGGATTATCTTTCTTTCCGCCCCGGGCCGATTGCCATCAGTGCCTTACCAGTAACATGGAATGGTTTGAAGTCAGCGGCAAAGGCAAACTGGTGACATACAGTAAACTGCAATACGCGCCCATCGGATTTGAAGGCGATGTTCCCTATTGCATCGCTCTGGTGGATTACGGTGATTATAAGGTGTTTGGCAGAATCGCCGGCGATATAGCGGAGGACGACATCCAGGTGGGCATGGAAGTGCAAACCGTTGTTAATACCTTGCCCAATGGGCAGTTAAACTATGTTTTTGAAAAAGCCTAGCCAGTATTTGGTGTTTTGTGTTTAGTGTTTCGTTTAAGGACTCGCTGAAATGCTCCTTTTTTAGGGGCAATTCGTTACGCAAAACACCAGTTACTAAACACTAAATACTAAACACTAAATAACAATCCTTAAAGGAGATAACCATGAGCGAATATCAATATCTGAAAGTCGAAAAAGCAGACGGCGTCGCCCGTATTACATTTGACCGGCCAAAGCACAATGTTTTGGATATAGACATGATGAATGAACTCATCACCGAGTTGAAAGCGCTCGCCGGTGATGAACACCTGAAGTGTGTCGTGCTCAACGGTGCAGGGCCCAGCTTTTGCGCCGGAGTTGAAGTAGCCGATCACAAGCCTGAGATGGCTCCCAAAATGATCGAGACCTTTAACCTGATCTTTGAAATGATTGATCAGCTCGAAGTCCCCGTCATTGCTTCGGTACACGGTGCCTGTCTGGGCGGGGGCATGGAGGTTGCCATTGCCTGTGACATCATCGTGGCAGCCCAGAGCGCCCTGTTCGGTCAGCCGGAAATCAAACTCGCCTTCTTACCACCTTATGCTGCTGTTCGATTGCCTCAGCTGGTGGGTCCTTCCAAGGCAATTGAAATCTGCACTACCGGCAAACGCTATAGCGCTGAAGAAGCCCGACAAATGGGCATGGTCTGTTATGCTGTCGCTGACGATCAGCTCTCCGAAACCACCGACAGTCTGGTTAAGGAAATTCAATACAACAGTCCGCTGATCATTCGCCTGAACAAACGGGCGGTCAAAGAGCACCTGGGTATGCCGATGCCAAAAGCCATTGAAAGTGTCAGTGATCTTTTTCTGAACTCATTGATGAAAACAGAGGACGTACTGGAAGGCATCAAAAGCTTCGAAGAAAAGCGTAAACCGGTGTGGAAGAACAAATAATTCGGGTCACGAGTTACGGGTTTCGCGTTACGCGATATGTTTCTGAATTTCTGACACGCAACCCGCAACACGGAACGCGCAACACGCCAAGGAGATATCATGCCACAGATTAAGAAAATCGCGGTCATCGGCGCTGGGAATATGGGTAGCGGTATTGCCCAGAAGCTGGCCCAGGAGGGCCTCAACGTCGTTCTGGTGGATATGACAGAAGACTTTGTCGAACGCGGTATTAACACCATCCGGCAAACGCTGAAAGAAGCGGTTGAACGCAAGATTCTCAATGCCGACCAGGTCCACGATATCCTTTCACGCATCATCGGCACATGCGACATGGAGATAGTAGCAGACGCCGATTTGGTGATTGAAGCCGTCTTTGAAGACAAGCAGGTCAAATTCGACCTTTTTGAAAATCTGGATCAGATCTGCTCTGAAAAGACCATTCTGGCAACCAACACTTCCAGTTTTTACGTTCGTGAATTTGCCGAGCAAACCGGCCGTCCGGATCGTTTTGTGGGACTGCATTATTTTTATCACCCGGCCAAAAACCGTCTGCTGGAAGTCATTCCTCATGAAAAGACCAGCGACGAGACCCTGGAAAAATCCCTTTTGACAGCCAAGCTTCATGGTAAAACCGCCATCGTGGTCAAAGATGCGCCCGGCTTTGCCGTTAACCGCTTCTTTGTTCCCTTCTTAAACGAGGCCGCCCGCATGCTGGAAGAAGGTCTGGCCAATATTCCCACTCTTGAAGAAGCCGCCAAGCAGGCTTTTAAAATCGGCATGGGTCCTTTTGAGCTCATGAATGTAACCGGGATCCCCATCGCCGTGCACGCCTCTACTACCCTGGGAAATGAACTGGGACCGTTTTATGCCACAGCGGAAATCTTAAAGGCCCAGAAAGATAAAAATGAAGACTGGGATCTAACCGGAGATATCGATGAATCCAAAATCCCGCAAGCAAGAGATCGTTTTTACGGTGTCTGCCTGGGCGTTGCCGCCGCGCTTGTGGACGAGGGTGTTGCTTCCGTTGAAGACACCGATCGGGGTGCAAAAATAGGTCTGCGCTGGCGAAAAGGCCCTTTTGAAATCATGAATAAAATCGGCATCGAAAATACATACAACGCCGTAGACGCCATTACCCAAAAATACCCGGATTTCAAGATGCCAAAAATCCTTGAACAGCAAAATGAACTCGGCCAGCCCTTTGCCTTCAATTTTGTGGATCTGAAAATTAAGGGCACGATTGCCTATATCACACTTAACCGCCCCGAAGCGATGAACGCGCTGAATGAAACTGTGGTGGCCCAGATCGCCAAACGATTTGATGAGGCTGAAAAAGACAAGGCTGTCAGGGCTATCGTCATTCAGGGTGCCGGCAAAGCTTTCGGCGCCGGAGCGGATATTAAATGGTTTGTCGATAAAATAAAAGCTGATAAAATAGCGGATATCGTCGAATTTACCCGCAGGGGCCATGAACTGCTCCTTAAAATTGAAAATTCAGACAAGCTGACCATTGCCTTGCTCGACGGTCTTTCTTTGGGCGGTGGCAGTGAGCTCGCCATGGCCTGCCAGACAATTATCGCGACGCCATCAGGATCCATGGGCTTCCCTGAAACCGGCATCGGTATTTTTCCCGGCCTGGGGGGCATGCTGCGCATGGCTCGCTTTACCGGACCTGAGCTTGCCAAATATTACGTCTTTACCGGTATCCCTATCAGCGCAAAAGATGCTCAGGCATTGGGCATCACTACCCGGCTCGTTGAACCAGCCGAATTGGAAAGCGCTATTCGCCAGATGGTATCAGAAAAAAAACCGGACAAATACCAACCAACTGACCTGCCGGAAAAATTTAAACTGCTGGCCCAGGTCTGCAGCAGCGAAAATGTAGATAGACTGTTGGCCGGAAAGCTGCCCGAGGGCGTACCCGAAGAAATCGCGGCCAAAACGGCTAAGCTCATGGGCTACAAAGCACCATTGGCCCTGAAGATGGCCAATGAAATTATTGATCAACAGGTTGGAAAATCTATCGTTGAAGCAGTAGAAATTGAACTTGCGCGTGCTAAAGATATATTCAGCACAGCCGATGCCCTGGAAGGTCTTTCAGCATTAGGCCGAAAAAAGCCAGAATACAAAGGAGCGTAATCGGCATGACGCGCCAGGAGGAACTGACCGATCAGGGGTGGCAACGGCAAGCCACCTATGACGAACCCCGTCTATCCGAAATGGCTGAAATGTATAAAGATATCGGCCTGGAGGTTCATCTGGAACCTTTTCATGTCGATGACGAACCGGGCTGCACCGGTTGCATGGCTGCAACACCGGAACTTTTTAAAACCATTTATACCCGTAAGCCCGTTTAGTTAACCGGGCTTGCGGCTGGCTCCTTGCATCTGGTCTCTGGCTCTCATTTTCGAACATCCAGAGGCCAGTAGCCAGACTCTTACCAGTTGAGTGATGCCACCACCATAATAACCGAATCCGCTTCACCACTGTATTTTAGCTTGACAGAAACTACAATGTAGCTTTAATGTAGCTAAACGGAAGGTTCAAATGTTAAACGACTTTAATCCGTTTAATTGACATGGATTTATAAAATAGCTACAAATTCAGAGGAAATTTGATATCGAAGGATAACATTCTGATAATCTCATAATCTCAAAGAGGAAAATTCCATGCACAAATTACTTACCGAAAATCCAGGCCAAAAAATGCTGCTTCTGGGCAATGAAGCCATTGCCAGAGGAGCAATTGAAGCAGGTGTTGCGGTTGCCAGTACCTATCCCGGCACACCCTCTTCTGAAATTTCCTTACAGTTTTTCCAAACATCCCAGGAAAGCGATCTTTATTTTGAATATAGCACCAATGAAAAGGTTGCCATGGAAGTGGCCGCTGCTGCTGCCAATTCCGGTGTGCGCAGCATGTGCGTCATGAAGCATGTGGGTGTCAATGTCGCCGCGGATGCCTTGATGACATTGGCCTATGTGGGCGTCAAGGGTGGAATGATCGTCCTGACTGCCGACGACCCCTATATGTTTT
>JASFIX010000180.1:0-7609 GCA_050122435.1 Desulfobacterales bacterium | reverse complement strand
GTATGGTGATTTTGCCATCTCAATGTAAATCTCTGTTCCCGGTCGCAATAACCAATTGGTTTCAATGTATAAGCCATTCGCGCTGTAATTAACCATACGGGCTTTATAGATAATGCCTTTCAAATCTTCGACCGTGATCGGCGATTTGAAATCGGTACGGTTATCAGATCTTTTTTCAAAAAATCGGGCCATTCGCCGCCTCCCTTGGAATAAGGCGTAAAACAAATACGATTGATAAAGTCGAATTCAATTCCGTCATTCAACTAGTAATTTCTATAAAACTGAAAGTGAAGAACAAAAAAGATCGGGATAATCACGTGAAAGGAGCAAGACATATGCCAAAGCCAGAGGATAAAAAAATGTTCAATTTATACAGATAGATAAATATCAGTTCGTAGAATTTATGGGAATCAAATGTATGGAAAGAAGTCGTTAATTTTGTGGTAAGCGTTTCATAATACGAAAGTGTTATATGCTTAATACTTAAGTATTATAGTAAATAATGTAGTAAAGAATGACTGAATATTTACGATGTTGTAATCACAAAAACCCAGGGTGGGCGGTATTTTAGAACGACATATGATATCGCCCCGACGCGCCTAGGACCTGGTTTTATCATTTTGGCGTCTGTCGGCAATTCCACTGCGTCTGTCATTGGCGATAAAAGTATGTATTTTGCGTCGATCTGCCAGACCTGAACGCCTTTCAGCAAAAGCGGTATCTGACGGGGGTTTGTTTACAAACGAGTTTTTACCGTCTCTCAGAAGTTTGTTTAATTCTCTTATTTTTCTCATCAGGCTTTACAAGAATTTTCTATAAATGCGCCGTTTTATTCCGTCATATACCATAAAAATCTTCTTTCCTGCCAACTCCTTCTCTCGATGCCGCCATTCAGAAAGTAGCTGGGATCATACGATTTGCGACGATCTTTTCCCGAGCGGCGATCTGTTGCAGAATGTTTTAAAGAGGCAATTTTTTTTGATGTCAGTTTTCTGTGGGGCAGGCGGGCTACTGTTTTTGTGCTCGGGTGTTGCATCTCTAATAAATGGTCTCCACTCGCCGGTCTTTTTGTAAGGAAAATCTCAATGATAGGGGAACTGTATCGGGCATTTTTGTTGCGATCCCTATGGCAATTTGATGAAAATTGATCTCAGGGCTATATAAAATGAAATTTGGCCATTGTCAATAAATTTAATAATTTCAATAATATATGTAATACATTGCACATTTGTGTGGAAAAAAATGCCACTGTATCAGTTGGGCCCTGTTTTAAGGCTATAATTTTAATTATCATTCTTCATCTCAATAAATTTGACATCCGCCATTTTGTACCTAATTTTTCTACCACAATGTGGTATTTCAGCAGGTCGCCTCAATATCCCATTGAGGCTTTTTTTAAACGAATTGAGATGTATTTTACAAATCCAGGAAATGGTGCCATCATGAAACAATATCGGGTTAAACTATTCACGGTTTCTTCGGCAGCTGCAATCTATCTGCTAACGGCAGTTTCAGCGCTGGCCGATGTCGAAAGAGTTTACGGCAAAGCGGTAAACGCAGATGGTGATCTCGTTTTTTTGGAAGAGCATATTGTCAGATATGAAGATGATCGGATTGCGGCTTTAAAAACGATCTATTATGATGCGGATTTGAAGAAAATAGGCGAGCAGGCATCCGATTTTTCCCACGGACCGCAGTTTGGCAGCTATGATTTTACCGATGAGCGTCTGCGATATAACGATGGCGCCAGGGTGATGTCAAATCGAATTTTGATCTATTGCAAAGAAACACCGCGGGCGGATATCCAAAAGAAATATCTTAAGCGTGAATCCAATCAGATTGTGGGTCAGGGATTTCACCAGTTTATCCTGGCCAATTTTGACGCGCTGATGCTGGGAGATGTTATCACGGCAAAGCTCGTGTTACCCGCCCATATGGACCAATTTGATATTCGAATCCTCAAAAATAAAATCGAAGCCGATCGATTACAAATTCGGATTGAACTCGACAACTGGTTTCTCAGACTCTTTACGCCCCGTGTGGAGGCCGAGTATGATTTGGACACCCGGCGGTTGATTTCGTACCAGGGTCTTTCCATGATTGCCAATGCGTCGGGCAAAAACGAGCCGGTAACCGTCTTTTACGATTACTCACAGCAATCCCCCCTGGCAAGCACTCGATTTTAATACTAAAAAACCCCATTTTTCTCTTCCATTTTTCGAATAAAGGCGGGGTTTTGATAAACTCCGCCTCGCCTTTCCTATTGCTTTCTTTTACTTCTACTGTTAGCTTTGAGTTGTTCTTTCAACGCTGGACGACCCACAGACGGTATAAGATCAGACGGGGAATCCAGCAACGCTGGACGACCCACAGACCGTATAAGATCAGACGGGGAATCCAGCAACGCTGGACGACCCACAGACGGTATAAGATCAGACGGGGAATCCAGCAACGCTGGACGACCCACAGACGGTATAAGATCAGATGGGGAATCCAGCAACGCTGGAAAATAGCAGGTTTTAAATATCAAAGAAGAAGAGGATGCCCATGTTTTCCGTGCAAGAAATCCTGGATCTGGCGATTCAACTGGAAAAGAATGGCGAATCGGTTTACCGCAACGCGGTCGATGAGGTCACGGAACCCGATTTGGTTTCTTTGCTGTTATGGATGGCAGATGAAGAGGTCAGGCATAGGCGCTGGTTTTCAGAGGTGAGAAAAAATTTTGAAACCCATGCCATCAACCCCTTCATGGAAGAGATGAGCCGGCAGGTTTTTGGCGGGATGCTGGGAGACAAGAGTTTCTCCCACCGGGACGTGGACTTTTCGAAAGTAGACCGTCTGGATGATCTGGTCGACATTTTTATAGAATTTGAAAAAGATACCGTCCTCTTTTATGAGACCTTAATCCCTTTTATCGAAGATAACGATACTCTGGAACACCTTAAAAAGATCATTGACGAAGAAAACGATCATATCAAAAAGCTGCACGAGTTTCTCGTTGGTAAAACAGAAGCTCCTTTGTTGTAAACGCATTTATTAATAAAAACTTGACTTGAGTGATTATTCACCTATTTTGTGTTCTTCGTGTCTTTGTGGTTAATCCCCTTTTCGAGCTGTAAAACTTTCACCACGAAGATACAAAGCTCACGAAGGGAAATATTTTTTTTAAATCTAATTAAGTTTACAGCTTATTAATTCAAATAAAGGAGACTCGGATGCAAAAAGTTGAAACCGGACACTTTGTCAGTGTGCATTATAAGGGAACCCTGCAAAATGGAGAAGTGTTCGATACCAGCGAGGGCCGTCATCCGCTGGAAGTGCAAATGGGCGCGGGGCAGATCATCTCAGGGTTTGAAAAGGCGCTGATGGGTATGTCCTTAAACGAAAAAAAGGTTTTCACCCTCGACCCGGAGAATGCTTACGGGCAAAAGGACGATAGCCTTACCCATTCTTTTCCCCGCAAGGATGTTCCCGCGGAAGTCAAGCCCGAGGTGGGACAGACAGTGGCGCTTTCCACGCCTGAAGGGCAGCAAGTTCCGGCCATGATTACTGAGGTGGATGACCAAAAAGTGGTCGTAGACCTGAATCACCCCCTGGCCGGCCAAATATTGACCTTTGACATCGAGGTTGTCGGCATTAGCGATAAGGCCACCCAGGATCCGGCCGGGTGCGGTGGCAGCTGCGCCTGTTCTTCTTAAGGCTTCCGATGCAGGACTGGTACGTGTATATTGTAAGGTGCCGTGACGGTAGCCTGTACACGGGTATTGCCACCGATGTTGAACGCCGAATTGACGATCATCTAACCAACAAGGGTGCAAAATACCTTCGCGGGCGCGGTCCTCTGAAGCTGGTTTTTAAAGAACAGGTTGGGCAAAAAGGGCTTGCTCTCATAGCGGAACGCAAAGTCAAGCGCCTGCCTAAACAAAAAAAGGAGGCGCTCATAAAGACCGGCGCCGGCATTGAGGCCTTACTCGGCAGCAATGACTCAAATGCAAATTCGTCCATCCCTAGAAGCTGATTCGCATTCCATCTCCAGGATCTATATTCGCACCTGGCGGGATACCTACCTCGGCCTGGTGCCATTTGGCTACTTGTATTCCATGTCGGCAGACCGGCTCGAACAGAGCTTTATAAATGAATTGAATAGCAAAAAAGCCATCAGCTATGTTGCCGAAAATGCAGGTGAGGTGGTGGGTTTTGTCAGCGGCGGTTATGAGCGACAGGGTGATGATATTTACAATGGTGAAATTTACGCACTGTATGTGCTGAAAAACCACCAGCGCCGGGGTATTGGTGCCGAGCTGGTTTCAGCCCTGGCGAACAAACTTAATCATTTTGGTATCTATTCAATGTTGGTCTGGGTATTGGAACATAACCCTCACCGGCGATTTTATGAAAAAATGAGCGGAATGTATTTGCGTAAGAAACGCATGCCTTTTTCCGGTGAGATGCTGGATACCGTCGCATACGGCTGGATCGATACCGGCCTGATCCGTTCGCCATCATTGAATCATCGATGAAAATCCTTGCAGTTCTGTTCACTATCAGCCTTCAGAAACGCCTTACCCCGAATCCCCGCTTTTCATTAGTTGTGGAATATATTTAAGGCTGGAATATTTTTCTGTTATTTTGACCCATCTTGTAATACAAGACATTGACATTTAAAAGCGCGGCTGCCTTTGCGGACACTTTTTCGGTTGAGGAATTCTGGTTATGGGTAAGGACCCAAAGGGTAAGTATCGATATGGTCATGTCATTGCGGCCACGTGTTTCGGTATCCAAGCGGTTGGTATCGGCACCTATTTTTCTTATGGTATACTGTTCAATCCGTTGATCGATGAATTCGGCTGGTCGAGGGCCTCGATCGCCGGAGCCGCATCATTGGCTTTTTTGCTGATGGGTTTTCTCGGTATAGGTGTCGGCAGATTAAACGACCGATTCGGCCCGCGGGTATTGATGACCGTCTCCGGTGTTTTCTTCGGCCTGGGCTATTTTCTCATGTCAAGGCTTGAGGCGATCTGGCAGTTATACCTGTTCTTCGGGATCATTTTCGGCATCGGCCTGAGTACGGTTGACGTGATTGCCCTGACCACCATCGCCCGCTGGTTTGTCAAAAAAAGAGGAATTGTAACCGGCATCGTCAAAGTCGGCACCGGTGCCGGGCAGATGGTGATCCCCTTTGTGGTGAGCATCCTGATCCTTCGTTACGGCTGGCGCAGTTCGTGTGTCATCGTTGGTGTGGCAGTGCTGATCATGCTTGTTGCCATCGCGCAACTGCTGCGACGGGACCCGAGTCAGATGGGTCTTGCGCCCGACGGAGATTCGTCCGGGTCAACGGGCAGCCTTGTTTCGGACACGGAAGGTCTTTCGCTGCGCGAGGCCATACGCACCCGGCAATTCTGGACGATGTGCGCTGCCATGCTGGCGATCGTCTACTGTCTGATGACGATTATGGTGCACATCGCACCCTACGCCCATGAGATGAACGTATCGCCGACCCGGGCCGCCGGTCTGCTCTCTACCATTGGCGGTGTGAGCATGGCGAGTCGGTTTATCAGCGGGTTTACCATTGACCGCATCGGCAGCAAACGGGTGATGATTTTCTGCTTTATTTTGCTGATTGCCGTGTTTTTATGGCTGCAAATTGCAACTGAACTGTGGATGCTTTACCTTTTTGCCGTGGTTTACGGTCTTGCGCATGGCGGATTTTTTACGTCCTTTTCCCCCATCGTGGCCGAGTTTTTCGGGATAAAATCTCATGGCGCGCTTTTCGGTATCACGATGTTTTTCGGTGCGTTTGGCGGTGCCTTGGGGCCATTTATGGCAGGATATGTTTTTGATGTTACCGGCGCATATGCCGGGGCCATCTGGATCTGCACCGTAATCGGCATACTGGGATTTTTGCTGGTAGCCTTGCTGAAACCGGTAGCGGCGGCAGGTAATGGCGACGCTGCCAAACCGGTAGCGGCGGCAGGTAATGGCGACGCGCATTAAGATTGCAGGTCTGAATTTACTATCAGGATCATAGAGAATCTTATTGCCAAGCAAAAAGAGCCTATTTCTATTTTGCTATACTGCGCCGGAGCTCTTTGCCCAGCGTGGCCCAGAGCCCTCCGGCAATGATCAGCCCTCCAAATAAATAATGGATCATTCCCAGAGGTTCACCGAGCAGGACCGCTCCCAGAATTGCACCGTAAAGGGGCAGGGTGTTATAGAACACCATCGCGCCACCAGCGCCCAGAGTTGTGACCCCGCGGTTCCAGGACCAATAACCAATTATGGTGGGTACCACACAGATGTGAACGATAGCGGCGATCGTTTCGATCCGCAGTTTGATAGCGATGTGTTGAAGTTCAAAAGCGGCAGCCGCAGCGATCAGGGGCAGGCTGATGAAGTTCGAAAGAGCGGTTGCTGCCACCGGTGATCGGTTGCGCATGACGCGGCGGCCGAAAACAGCGTAAAATGACCACAGCACTGCCGCGGCCAGGAGGATTAGGTCTCCCGGGTTAAATCTAAGCCGAAGCAAAAAGGTGAGCGAACCGTTTGATATTAATCCGGCGATTCCGATGATGCCCAGGATTGCGCCCACCTGCTGGCGTCGGGTGACCGGTTCCTGGATAATCAACCCGGCGATAAGCGCCGTAATCAAAGGTGAGAATCCTTGAATCAAAACGCCATTTACTGCGGTGGAATACCGAAGCCCCAGATACAACAAGGGACTGAAACCGACCACTCCGGCCAGGCCCATAGCGATTATCCACCACTTGTCCTTACCGTAGCGACGCTCCTGCGAGGGTCGGCCCCGGAGAAGGATACCAAAAAAAGCAGTGGCAACCGTGAAACGCAGGGTCGTGAGTGTCAGGGGTCCGATATCATCGCGTAACCAACGGCCCAGAACGACATTGGTGGCCCAGCACATGGTTGCCAGGTTGACGAATAACACTCCCAAGGCCTTTTTTCGCCAGCTTATGGGATCATTCAATCTTTGGCCTCCGGCGCATGCACAATTCAAGTATTAAATAACCGCATCCGCTCCAAGTAAGGCGAATCGAAAACGATCCTTGAGATAGGCGCCATCCTTTGGTGGAAGAACGAGCGGAAGATCTTCCGCTCGGACTTTTATATTGATGAAAAGCGGACCCTTCTCTGTTTGGATCTGCGATATTACAGATTTAAAGCCATTCTTGTCGACTATGGTACGACAGACTGGGATTCCGCATGCTGCTGCGATCGCCTCAAGGTCCGCGTTGCCCGCCGTGTGTGTAAGCTGCATGCCGGTCTCCCCGTAGCGTTCGTTGTCCAATACAACAATTGCTAGATTTGATGGGCGTTGAGTGGCAACCGTTGCAAGCGAGCCGAGCCCCATAAGCATCTCACCATCGCCGGTGATAACCAGAACACGTCGTGACGGCTGGGCCAGGGCGAGCCCGAGGCCAAGTGGCACAGCGCCTCCCATTGCACCCCATAGAGGAAAGTTTAATGGGGTGTCGCCCGCTGCGGTCACATCCCATGCGGCCGCTCCGAGGCCGGCAACCACCAGTGCATCGCCTCGCTGTGCAAGCAGTTCCTTGACGACTGTGCGGCGGTGAAGAGGATAGCTTTTGCTGCG
>JASFIX010000179.1:0-7625 GCA_050122435.1 Desulfobacterales bacterium | reverse complement strand
TATTGCCGGGATGCACGAAACCAGCCACTTTAGCCCGCCACGACGTTTCAGATACAGGGTGATAATAATCAATGCCAGCTCAACTGGGTTTTGCTAAAATGCATATCATGCCGATTCCAGTTCCCGGCGGGCAGCCATATCCACCAGGATTCGATCTCTGGCTTTATCGATACCGAGTTCCTGACGCTTTTTATCGATATGGGCGATCATCTTGCGGGCGTGTTTAATCGGATCGACTTCCAGGTCCCACATACCACCGTACATTTTTTCAAATTCCTCAAACAGGTAGTCTTTAAATACCGGCGCACCGGATACCGGAAGGGTGACGCCGAAGACCGTGTAAACACCGGAGGCCACAAAATAATGGCCGATACTGATGGCTTTTTCACTCATCCATTCCGGTGCACTGCCGGCTGCCGGCAAATCGCTGATGTCATTGCCCAGACCGCCGGCTTTGACCACTTGGGCGGCCGCCAGAAGAATTCGGCTGTTGTCTACGCAGGATCCCAGATGCAGCACGGGTGGAATACCGACGGTTTCACACACCTCGGCCAGACCGGGACCACAGTAAACCGGGGCGGATTCAGGTGTCAGCAAACCTTCCATGGCGCAGGCAATTGCATTGCAACCGGTCGTCAGAACAATCACGTCGTTTTTGATGAGCTCTTTAACGATCTGGATATGACTCTCATTATGCCGGGTCCTAACGTTGTTACATCCCACCACACCGCCAATGCCGCGGATTCGGCCGTTGATAATGTTGTCGTTCAACGTGTAGTAGGATCCGCGAAACATGCCGCCCAGGTGGTATTCGATGGATTCCACACCGAAACCGGCCACAATGGGTGATTTTTGCTTCGGAATCATGACCTCGGATTTTCGATTCTCAAAATTATCAATCGCCAGCTTGACGATCCTTTCGGCGTCTTCCATGGCATGATGCTCGTCAAATTCGATGTGAATGACGTTGTCCTGTTCCATGCGAGCGATGGGATGGGTGGTAATCAGTTTGGTGTGAAAGCATTTGGCAACGTTGGCCAGATTCTGAAATATACACTGGATATCGACCACCATGGCATCACAGGCACCGGTGATGATGGCCAGTTCCTGCTGTAGAAAAGTCCCGCACAGCGGTACCCCGTGACGCTGTAAAATTTCATTGGCCGTGCAGCAGATGCCGGAAAGCTGGATGCCTTTGGCGCCTTTGGATACGGCATAGTCGTGCATCTCTTTTTTTTGAGCGACCGCCACGATCATCTCGGACAGCACCGGCTCATGGCCGTGTATAACGATGTTGACCATGTCTTGTTTCATGACCCCAAGATTGGCCTCGGATGCCAGTGGATAAGGCGTGCCAAAAAGAATATCCTGCAGCTCGGTGGCCAGCATCGAACCGCCCCAGCCATCGGCAATGGCGGCGCGGGTGCCCTGCTTCATCAGATTTTTGTAATCTTGATCCACGCCGATGTGGGTTCGATGCATGATTTCAACAATTTCTCGGTCGATATTCCGCGGTAAAACTCCTTGCTTTTTCCAGAGTTCGTAACGCGGCTCAGGCGCGCGCCTAGCAAAAAGAAGTTCGCCCTCCGCCTTGCCCCACTCATTCAGCGCTTTTTCACCGACTTCCACTCCGATTTCATCGATATTTCGATCCAGCTGTTCACCGTCGACCTTTACCGTTGTGTCGACTCCCAGAACCTCTGCAACTTCCAAAAGTTTTTTGGTATCCTTGATTTTGTAAGCATCGGTTTCTTTTCTGGCAGCCGCCATGAAGACTTCAGCCACGGACCGTCCATGATCCGAATGCGCAGCCGCGCCGCCGGCAATCATGCGAATAAAATTGCGGGCCGCAATGGTGTTGGGGGTGGCTCCGCAAATCCCCTTGCGGGTGTCTTCGCCTTCGATGCCGCCCTTGGGAAGCGGCAGACGACACGGACCCATGCCGCAATTTTTGCAACAGATGCCCTGGGTGCCGATATTGCAGGGTTTCATTGTCACTGCCCGGTCAAAAGCCGTCTCCACACCTAAATCATGGGCACGCTGAATCATCTGCTGGCTGGCCGGATCAATGGTTGCCGCTACAGGATCAGCCAGTTTCTTCGCTTTGGGCTCTTTTAATTCTTTTTTTTCTTCCATTGGTTCCTCCTTAAAGCTGATGTTGACTTCAAATCATTAAAGCGTTTAGATTTTAAAAACGATACAGGGTTCTATTAACGAAAATAAAAGCTTTGGACCGCAAAGCAGTAAAGCCTTTTCAATGGATTTGGAGATGAATTATAGATTTGCTAAGGATAATTTTGCATTAAATATGCCATCAACTGGCAATTTTCATATAAGATTTAATTACAAGTAGTTACAATTATTTCTGATTGAGATAGTCCCGTGGATAGATCGGAAATTAGAAAAATTTCGAAATTTCCATTCGCAAAATTTCTAAAAAAAAGCGCTAAAGAGTTTCAAAAAATAGGATTGCAGCAGCGGGCAATTTGGAAGGACTAAATATTTAATGGCGTTATCGGCCAACTGCATGGACCATGACAAAAACCACTTCAATGCTCGCCTCAAAGACTTTGGCCCACTCGCCGGCCAGTGTCAGGGCCGCTTTGCCCAGATTTGACCGATCATAGCCCACCAAAATTTTCATTATGACCTCCGATTATCTAACAATCATGAAAAGTGATATCAACTTTTCCCTTAGGCAGAGGGATGATAAAAACCGGTTTTCTGGTTCGACGCAGTACCCTTTTTGCGGTACTGCCTAAGAACGTATTTGCGATCGCGCCTCTTGCGTGGGTTCCCATGATAATGGCATCACAGTTTCGTTCATCGGCCATCCGCAGAACTGTATCCGGCGCAAATCCTTCGCACACTTCGACAGATTCGATCTGATCGGTGAAATCGGGATCATCTTGAAGTTCCTTCTCACAAAAGACCTCCAGTCTTTTTTGGATACGATCCATGGCATGGGCAATTTTTTCTTCCTGAATTTTCATTTTTTGCTCCACAGGGATATAGGAGCGCACGATTGCTTCGGTGGAAGCTGGCATCTGCTCGAGCACATGTAATATAATGATTTTAGCATCGTGCTTTTTGGCCGAATTGACGGCATGGCGAAAAACATAGGCCGAGTTTTGAGATAGATCAGTGGTGTAAAGAATTTTGTTTATCTCAGGAATCATTGGTTTTCTCCTTTTGGTATTTTAATTATATGGACTGGCTTATCCGTTCGACGAATCACTCTTCGTGCTACACTGGGCAAAAATATTCGCCCTAAAAGCCTCTTTCTGCGTGGACCAAGGATAATCAATTCGCATCCCCACCGAGTGGCTTTTTCAACAATTTCTTCTGCTATCCGTCCATAGTGAACTACAAGGTGTTCTATATTTTGAATGTCTGCACGATGATTCTGGGGATTCTTTTTACATGCTGTTTCCAATAGATTTTCCATAACTTTTAATGCAGCGGATGATTTTCCCTGTGTGATTTTGTATTCCTGGGTTTCATTGAAAAGGGCGGATCGTATCTTTGAGAAAGTAATCGATCTGCGGTTGATTACATGAAATATAATCAGGTTTGCTTTATGCTTGCCGGCATATTTAATGGCATAACGGATTGCTTCAATCGAATCAGTAGAAAGATCTGTTGCATAAATCATTCTATGAAGTTTAGGAACCATTTTGTCACTTCAATTTGGTATGCGTTTTTTGATAGTGCTTTTTCCACGGATCTTCCCAAAAATTAAATTGTTCTTTCTCCGTTCTTAAGGATAGATCCTTAAATTTTCGCAAGAGCATATAACATGCCAATATGCGGTTATGATATCAATTCTTATAATTCTAATATGTTATTAATTTTTTATCTTTCTGGATAATTTGATATAGGAAGTCAAATTAGAAAAAATGCGAAGATGGTTTTTTAAAAATTTCAAAAATAGGAAACAATTTTTAAAAATGAATCCGGTCTCTACGTTTTAGTGGGATTAAAAAAACGGGAGCGCCATTTAATATGGAGGAGTTAAGAACCGATAGGTGATGAACTAATACAGTTGCTGGTTATAGATTTTGTAATTTTTTTCTGCGGTAACGGAAGGTATGATGATTCATTTTCAATAACCTTGCGGCTTTGCTTTCATTTCCTTTGGCAAAGTTAAGGGCCTGTTCAATATAATGCCTTTCAAAAGATTGCAGTCGCTTTGATAAATCAAGACCATCAGGAGGCAGAGGAGGAAATCCATCCTCGCTTTTAACTTCAGCCAATTTGTGATGCCGAATTTTAGGTTCCAATCCCAATTCTTCCAATTTCAACCGGGGTCCTTTACCCGTCAGTGCCGCGCCTTCCATGAGGTTTTTTAACTCCCTCACATTGCCGATCCAGTTGTGAGCCAGCAAAGTGTTTTCGGCTTCAGAAGAAATTTCGCTAAATTTCTTGCCAAACTTATTGCTGAATTCCTGAAGGAAATATTTTGCCAGAGGTATAATATCGTCCGGACGTTCGTTTAAAGACGGCACCTGGACTTTGATCACTCCCAACCGGTAATACAGGTCTTTTCTAAACGAGCTGTCTGCGATCATTTTATTGATATCTTTATTGGTGGCTGAAATTACGCGGGTTTTGATATGCATTTTTTTGGTTCCTCCAACTCTGTAAAATTCGCCGAGTTCCAGAAACCGGAGCAGCTTGGCCTGGGCTTCTAGGCTCAAGTCGCCAACCTCATCCAAAAAAAGAGTTCCATTTGCTGAATCCTCTATTAATCCTTTTTTGCCGGATGCTCCGGCACCGCTGAAAGCGCCTTTTTCATAACCGAAAAGCTCACTTTCGATAAGATCTTTAGGAATGGCCGCACAATTCACGGTGGCGAAAGGTGCTTTGAAATTCGGGCTGTTATAATGAATGGCGCTGGCGATAAGCTCTTTGCCGGTCCCGGTTTCACCCATGATGAGCACCGGCGTATCCGGGCTTTTGGCCACCATTTGAACAAAATCCATCACATCCTGGATGGCATTGCTCTCACTAATAAAACACGGGATGTTCTCCTTGAGATGCGTTTCCTGGAGCTGTTGAATTTCTTTCTTCAGCCGTATCGAATCCAGGGCATTGCGTATGGTTACCTCCAATCCATCCATGTGAAGCGGCTTGATCACATAATCGTAGGCACCGAGTTTCATGGCCGAAATCACGGTGTCGACATCTTCATAAGCGGTGATCATAATAACTAAAATATCCGGATTTGAGGATTTGATTTGCCGAAGGGCCTCAATACCATTCATCCCCGGCAAACCAACATCAAGCAAAATCAGATCCGGCGGGTCCTCCTGTAAAGCAGCAATGGCCGGCTCTGCTTTTGAAAAAGACCTTACACGATAATCGGCCTCAAGGGTCATCGTGATACCATCTCTTATCGTTTTTTCATCGTCTATGACGTATATACAAAAGGTAATCATAATTCGCTCCCTGTTTATTGATACGACTTAACTGAAAGAATCATCGGTATTAATTGGAATTGCTATGCGAAATTCCGCTCCCCCTAAATCACTGTCCAATACAGTCAATGCGCCGCCATGATCGTTGATGATTCGGTGGCACAAACTCAATCCGATACCCGTACCCTCGTGTTTGGTAGTAAAATAAGGGTCGAATATTTTATCTCTGATTTCTTGTGGAACACCCGGGCCCGAATCCGAAACTTGGATAAAAATTTGGTCGTCCTCAACAAACGAAGCAACATCAATTTTTTTTCCGGCTTCCATGGTTTTCATAGCTTCGGCAGCGTTATTCATCAGATTTAAAACCATCTCTTCAATTAAATTTTTATCAGCAGCTATCCGAGGTAAATCGTCTGTTAAAAATTTTTCAATTTTTATCCCACTTTTACGCATTGTCACCGCAGTGAGGTTGACGGCATCTGTAATGGGCTCGTTGATGTCGATTAACGCCAGCTTGGGTTCGCTGGGTTTGGCAAAATCCATGACTCTTCGAATAACGGATTCAATTTTAATAGATGCAGATTGGACTTGCTTCAGTATCTGTTCAACCTTTTCTTCGCTTCCATCCCGGTGATGGAGCTTTTTGAGGGTATTCAAATATATATTGATTCCTGAGAGGGGATTGCGAATTTCATGCGCGATACCGGCTGCCACACGGCCCAGAGAGGCCATCTTATCCTGAACTATCAAAAGATGCTCCAGTTCTTTGGCCTTGGTCATGTCCATTATATTCACCACTATGGCATCATTGCCTTGATACGTTATCCGGTTAGCCTGGCAGTGGACCCATTTCATATTAACCCGGCTGGCTTTTTCCCCCGGCGGATAAAATCTGAAATCCAAGGCGCCGATTGGTATTTTCTCTTTCCTTATACTTTCATAAAATGCATCTACCTTTGCGATATCATCGCGGTGGATAGAATCCGTGTCTGCAAATTTTATCGGTCGAGGTAATGGGCCTAGCAACCTTTCCTGTTCCGGGTTCTGATAGACGATCTGGTTATCTTGAATGATGGATATACCGGTTAAAGAATGCTCCACCAATTCCCGAAAGCGCTTTTCGCTTTCTACTAAAGCCGTTTGAGCTCTATTACGCTCTATGATTCTTCCAATTCTTTCCGCAATAGCATCGATCAGATTTCTTTCCTCTTTCAAAAACGGGCCTTCATCGCTTTCGGGTCTTTCCTCTAAATAATAAACAGCTATAGCGCCAACTGTTTTTGCATGAACAACGATATCTTGGGTAAGCGCCCATCTGGTTTCTTCAAAGTTTTCTGTGCTGAATTCCTGGTCTTCTATGATGATCTTGGCACACGTGATTTTTGGAAACTGCCAGGCAGGGGGAATGAGATCAATAATTCCCTGTAGTATCTCCTTTAAAGTGAGTTTCCGTCTCTCCACCAGACGAGATATCTCAAAAAGGCAGTTCAGCTCTTTGATCCGCTCACCCACATCATCCATGCTTTTTTGAAGTTCTTTCTCAACTCTTCTGCGTTCCAGTATTTCTTTATTCAACTCATCCCTTGAAGTCATCACGGCCTTTAGCTTTTCCGTCATTTGATCGAATGCACGCCCCAGTTGTCCGATTTCATCTTTGGCAACAGTAGCGACTTTATAATCTAAATTGCCATTTCCGATTTTCTCCACACCTTCCTGTAAAGCTTGAATCGGATCAGAAATTGACTTTGCAACGATAAAGGCGGCAAAAATGCTAAGCGCAATTACAGAAACTGCAAGAACGAAGACAAAATCTCTTAGCATGTTAACGGGTTCAAATGCTTCCGAAATATCTATTTTAGCTACCATCCCCCAGCCCAGGGAAGGAATGTATCGCCAGGCTGCGATGACTTTCTGGCGGCGATAGTCCACGGACAAACCAGATCCATTGTTACCCTTAAGAGCTTGTTGAATGGGGATGGCATGTCTTTCTCCAAAAACAACCTTTCTTTTTAAGGCCGCGTCCGGATCATGACGGAGTGGGTTGAGAAACAGTGCTTGATTTCCAACTTTTTTGGCGATTAAGGTCTCACCTGTTTCTCCTAAACCGGTTGTGTTTTGAATGAGTCCATAGATCGGTGCCATATCGGTCTCAAAAGCAGCCACTCCAACAAACTGCCCCTTATCAGAAAGAATCGGTGTTAA
>JASFIX010000178.1:0-7636 GCA_050122435.1 Desulfobacterales bacterium | reverse complement strand
GTGTAATAAGGTTCGAAAATACGGTTCAGCACCGCAGCATCCATGCCGCAGCCTTCATCGATGACCAGAAGCTGCAAGTGTCTGCCGGGCTGCATGCCGATTTTTTCGACCGTTTCATCGTAGGCGACATCCACTTCGCTCAATTTGACTTCCAGCGTGCCGCCCTTGTCCTGCATGGCTTGATAGGCGTTGGTGCATAGATTTATAATCACCTGATGAATTTGAGTGGCATCTCCCATTACGGGATGACAGTCGTCGTCGATTTTATGAATGATGTCTATTGATGCCGGGATCGATGCCCGTAAAAGTTTAAGTGCTTCTACAATAACCGATTGTACATTTACCGGTTTGCGCTCCTGACCACTCTGCCGGCTGAACGTCAGGATCTGCTGAACCAGGTCTTTGGCGCGATTGGCGGCCTTAAGAATCTCTTCAAGGTTGTTGTGGGCCGCGCTGTCCTCGGGAACTTCATCCATTGTCAGTTCGGTATACCCGACGATGGGAAACAGGATATTGTTAAAATCGTGCGCAATACCGCCGGCAAGGGTTCCAATGGCCTGGATTTTGAGAACCTGTTGCAACTGCCGTTCATACTTGGCCAACTCCTGAGTCCGCTCTTCAACCATTTTTTCAAGGTTTTCGTTTTGGTTGCGCAACAGTGAATAAAATTCTAGGCTTTCCAATGCGTTAGCGGTGTTAAGCAATACGATCGATAACAGTGTCAGGGAAGTATCGGGGATTTTACTGTCTTTTGCCGGCAGCAATCCGATGAACATGCCCCGTATTCGTGAATAGGTGGCGATAACATGCAAAACGAATTTTCGGCTATGGTTTTTGGACGAGATTACAACTCCCCGCTTTTCGCGGATGGCCCAGGCAAAATAACCCTGTTCGATCATGTGATCGACTTCTTTTTTGATAAATGTCTTCAGATGGTTTTGATTGCATAACGATAAATTGAAATCCGAATTTTCTTGATCGACAAGATAAAGCGCATTGGCTTCGAAAGGAATCAGGTGATTGATACGTTTATCGGCTTCCTGCAAAACATACTCGGGACCGTATCCTTTATTAATATTTTCCTGAAAATCACCCAGTGATAGCGCCATTTCAAGAACATTTTGGATAAAGCGTCGATTGTCTTCCAAATAATCGATGCGGGCCAAAAGCTTTTCAGCGTCCATCGGTATGGTGGTATTGCCATTCATAAAATATTTAATTATCCAAAATAGATTCTAATGCCAAAAATTGATGGATCGCCTGTTTGGTTACCAATTCAAAACAGGTCGGCGACAGCCCCAGGTTTTCCCAGGCGGTATGATCCAATGGAGGTACAAAACGTTCACCACTGGTACCAATGCCCAAACCATTGGTTATAATATCCGCCAGATGAACAATAGTGGCAGGCACCGGTTGCTGGGCCTCACTGGGGTTATGATGAAAAAATACGTTGTTTTCCAGCATCATCGGTAACTTCCATTCCTGCAACAGATGTTTGATCAGGTGGGTGTGATTACAGCCCAAATAATCGCTTTCCTGCTGGTACAACAGCGTATCTGAAGATCGCGCACGGCTTAATAGGTTGTGCGATTCCTTAGGGAAATAGCTGTAAAGAATAAGCCGTCCCAGATCATGCAACAACCCTGAGACAAACAGTTGCTCAGTCTGGGGAAGGCTTTTATGGGCGGCCAAAATTCTTGAAAGGACACCACACGCCAGACTGTGTCTCAGAAAAGAGTACATACTGAGTAATTCTTTAGGAATGTTATTAAACAGGGAAACAAGACTGATTCCTAATGCCAGCCCTGAAATTTCACGCGTACCGATCAGCGTCACGGCCAGTGAAATTTTGTCGATTTTAGAAGGAAACCCATAAAAGGGTGAATTAACAATTTTCAGCAAGAGTGCGGTTAAACTTGGACTACGGTTGACAACCTGCGCAATATCCTCCGCTGAAGACAATGGATTGGCAATGACCTCGTTTAGTTCAAAAACAATCGACGGTATCTCCGGCAGGGTAATCTTTTCCTTCGTCAGCCTTTGCAGAAAATCATTTTCAACCGTTTTTTGTCCGTTATCGGGGTCTGGCAGACTGATATCTTTCTCGTTTTCGGAAAAATTGTGCTTGCAGCGAAACAGGACCGCAATTCTAAATATTTCTTTAATGGCCGGATGTTCTAAATCCGCATGCTGAAACAATTCTTTAGTTTTTTCTTTAGTTTTTTCAATGAGTTGTGGATCCGCAGGACCGGTGGAAGTATCACGACTGCTATTGCCGCCGCGGATATTAACCTCTGTTACTCCCCAGGTCTTAAAAATCCGAATATGAGATGACTGGATTTCCTTATCGCTCTTCAGAAGCAGTCGACCATTGATATCCCTGACTTCTTGATCCAAAACCATGCCGGGTTTCAATTTGTTAATATGAATGATACCCATTCGAGGTAGCTCCAGCTCCTGTTCGATATTTCGGAAAATATCTTAATGCTTCGAATTGTTTGGATTTATTTTAAATAAGGGCAGTTGTGCAACTTCCATCGCTAAAATTAATCCATTTAATTCTATAAATGATTATCGTCTTAATTATACCTAAACTTAAGGAAAAATAAGGAAAATCGAAGATTTCGGCAGATGTTAGATACAGGAATGATCGCTAAAAGTAAAATCGAAGCGGGAAAATACCTATCTGTTCTTATCGGACTTCAGCCTTTCCGTTAATTTGGTTACGGCAGCCATATAGTCCTTGAGGCCATGCATGAAAATATCATTGTGGTTTGCACCTGAAATTTTTAAAAATGTTTTATCCGTCGCCGAGCATGCTTCAAAGAGGGCCTCACCATCGGAAAAGGGGATGATATGGTCATTTTCGGCATGGATGATCAGGGTGGGCTTGGTAAATGCATGAATTTTATCGATGTTGCCAAAGCCCTTCTCTTCTTTAAATCCGATTTCGGCGATATCGATTCCCAAAAGCGCTAACAGCGGTCCGGCATAGGCAAAACCACTTTCAACAATCAGACCATCGATGCCGGCAGCATAATGCATCGCCAGTTCCAGCACCGAAGCGCTGCCAAGGGATCGGCCCATGAGGACCAGAGGGCCGTGGTAATCGTTTTTATGCAGCCACTTTTTCACAAAATCAAAAGCCATGTGGCAATCCCGCATCATCGCGGTTACAGTGGGCTGACCGGTGGAACGGCCGTAACCCCTATAATCTACAGCTAAAAAATTGATCCCCAATTGGTTCATCATCCGGCCGAAATCATCATAGTCGGCCACGATTTCGCCGTTGCCGTGATAAAAAAGAATGTTACAGGCGGATTTACCCGTCGGATGAAATCGGGCTCCGACAGCGATTTCAGCTTCTACCGGTATCATTAAATCCGTATGGTCTGAAGCGGATACCGACCGCCCGAATTCGGGTCGCGGGTGAAACAGATACATCAAGATTTCAGGACGATCCAATAGGGAATAGTCTATGTCGGAGATATCAATCATCACTATCCTCCTTGTATTTTATCACGGCAGCAATTTAGAAAACACAATTTTATTTTAGGTGTCGGGTGTCAGGTGTCAGGATTGGCAATGCTGACACCTGAACACTGACACCTGACACCTGTGTGCCCTCCGTTGCTTTCAAGGACGGGGAGGCATAAAAGGTGCGCTGTTTTATCTAGATCACACCCCGGTAATACGCCAGACGGCGGGCAATCGGCTTGAATACGCTTAACAGATAGCGTCTATCCTTTTCTGCCAGCGGTTTGGTCATGCGGCCGGTCTCCGCCAATGTATTCACTTCGGCAGGCGTTGAGCATCCCACAATGGCTACGTCAATGTCGAAAGAAAGCGCGTAGCGAATCAGCGCCGTAGCTGTGATTTGAGCCTGGGCTAAAATATAATGGGCGGCGCCCAACACTTTCATCCCGATAACCGCCACCCCTTTTTTTCTGGCAGCCGGCAAGGTGTCGGTTAAAAACCCGCCTAAAATTTGTTCAACCGGATTTGCCGGCAGCATAACCGCATCTACCGGCCATTCACGGACGGCCTGGGTCAGGATTCGGGGATTGTGGTGTCCGGTGACGCCGATAAATCGGACCATGCCGGACGCTTTGGCCTCGACAAATGCTTCCAGGGCGCCGCCGGGTCCGGCGATCATGGCGATGTCCTGTGGTGTGCGTACATCATGAATTTGCCACAGATCTAAATATTCCGTTTGCAGTCTTTCGAGAGTTTGATGTAAGTCAGCCAGTGCCGAAGCCTTGTCCCGGCCGGAAGATTTACTGGCCTGAAACACCTGTGTGCGAAGTTCCGGCTGTTCTTTCCAGATGTAGCCATAGTACAACTCGCTGTCCGCATAAACCCGTGCCGAATCAAAATAATTTATGCCCTCAGCAACGGCCGCCTCTATGACCTCGCGGGCTTCGTGGTTGCGGCCGTGGGTTCGCAAAACTCCCTCACCGCCCAGACCGGTTCGGGTGACGCTTTGATGCGTGTTTCCGAAAATGCGGGTTTGCAGCGGCTTTTGATTCATTGGCAAATTGTGCAGATAATTATCTCTATAATTGGATTTTTGTTATTTATTTTTTATGCATCGGCGTAATCTGTGGATGATTTTCTCAGAATGTTCTAATTTTCATTTCAGTTCAATCGGTAATTCAATCATTCGGGCGGCAACTTCCTTAAGGATTTTGGCTGCTACCATGGCGGTGATTTCTTGCGGGTCCCGTTTGGGATTAAATTCGACGATGTCGGCGCCGGCAATTGGAACCGCTAGCCCCTGAATAAGTTCAATTACCTGGCGAGTAGACATGCCGCCGGGTTCATAATGGGAGACACCGGGAGCAAATGCGGGATCAAGTACATCCAAATCAATTGACAGATACAGCGGATTTTCCCATTGAATGGCGCTGGCCTGGTGCAAATTCTTCATGTCGATAATTTCAACCCCGAACCTCTGGGCCTGCTTTCTTTGATGCGGGTTAAGGGTTCGAATACCGACTTGGATCAGTCTCGACACCAATTTTTCGTCCATGATACGGGCAAAGGGGCAGGCATTTGAATAGCGATTGCCGTCGTAGCTGTCATAGAGATCCGGGTGGGCGTCCAGATGAAGAATATCAAGCTTAGCAAACCGTTTGCTGCAGGATTTAACAACGGGGTAGGTGACAGCATGATCCCCGCCCAACGATATGATGCGAACGTTATAGCTTAGCAATTCGTCGATGGCGGTTTCAATTTTTTCGATAGTCGCGGTCCCAGCATCGATATCTAAATCCCCGAGATCAACAAAATTTGTTTGTGCGTCGAGATCGATACCGGATTCCGCGCATAGATTCATTGATTCTGAATTCCAGGCTTTACGGATTTTAGCAGGGGCCAGGGCCGGGCCCTGCATGAATGAAGAATTGGCATCAAAAGGTATACCAACAACCGCTACCATGCCTGATTGCAGGTTTTCAACGCGACTGATCATTTTCATTGTTCTAAAGACCGTACCGGCAGGACTCGGCATCCATTACTGTCATGTAAGTCAATCGTAAACGCGCTCCCGATATTGAAGTTAAATGCCAGTGGCAATCCGAGTGCGCTATCTGAAGTCCAGATGAGGATGCAGCTGAGACGGATCTGAGGGACGATTTTCACCGCATGTCCACAATCGGTTCTGTATCCTTCATACTTCGCATCTTCCACAAAAAGGCTTTGCAGCTCAGAAACCGTCGGCAGGCGCCAGTTTTCGTACAGCTGCGGGATACTATCCGGAAAATCATTTTCAAGCCAGCTTTGAATCTGGTTCCAGAAAATATCGGTCTGATTATCGTTTTTGGCCCACATGAGCCCGAGTTTGCGGTCGGTAACCGTACCGTTACCGTGGTCAATGAAACGCTGCTCTGCCATGACGAAATCATGGCTGCCCACCGTCGTTATCAGGACAATAATGCAAAACCCGACCAGTCTTTTAGAAATTTTTTTAACCCTAATTGATCTTAAACGAAATGAAAAACAGGGCAAAGTTCTTAAATTAGTCATCGTGTTCTATTTTAGGACGATTATGCGCGCAGGGATAGGCATTTATAAAAATGATCGGTTTTGTCGGCTTGCTGGCTCCTTGAAGATTATTAAAGAAGCTTTTGCGTGTCAACCCGTAAAGACTTGAAAACCCTATCATATTCAGGGAGCGATTTAGCTGGAACCAGACAGAAAGCCGTATTTTTTATATATCCGCTGGCTCTTTTCAGAAAGTATGAAATCTAAAAAATTTTGAGCGTTTTGCGGATGGGGGGCCTGCCGTAAACGGCAAATATAATAATCGATGTTTTCGCGTTGATCCAGGTCGGCACCGGGCTCAATCACATCAAATGCCAGATCGCCTGATTGCGCATGTACCGCTTCAGTTGCCCAGACAGGGCCGACGTCCACGGTTTTTTTTGCAATACGCAACGGTGTCTCCCGGTGGTGGACAATGGTAAAAATCGTTGTACCTTCCGCCCGTTTTTCCTCCATGACGCGATTCAGCAGTTCGTCCCCACCGGCCTGGCGGTACATATCCATGATGTGATAGGCGATATCTTCATTTTGAGGATCCGGCTGTGAAATGCGGACATCATCCCGCGCCAGATCACTCACCGATGATATTTGTGCCGGATTGCCCCTGGGAACCATCAAGGTTAAGCGGTTATGCAGATACAGGTGATAGTCGTTTTGACCGATATGCCCTTGCTTTTCAAGAAGCTGCATGGCCGCCCGATTAACCGAGCTGTATACATCCGGATAAATAGTAAAAATTTTATCTTGAAATATGGCGCCTTTTGCCAAAATTTGCTTGAGTTCAAGACCCGGTGGAAGGGTTTCATAAAATATGTTTTTTACTTCCGGATATTGAATTCTAAACTCCGCAACGATATCCTTCATGGCCATAAACTGATTGCCTGCCATGAACAGAACCAGGTCTGCCTTTTCAGCGATTTCCAGACCATGAAGATCATCGGCTCTATTGGGCGGGATAACGGGCAGAGCACTTTCGATCATTGTACAACTTCCTTCAATACACATTGGAACAATGGAGTGATGGAGTATTGGAGTACTGGAGTATTGATGAGCAATTGATTCTTCTTTTGTCCATTCCTCCAACACTCCAGCACTCCATTACTCCTGTTGGCCCCATATCCATTGTTGAATTTTATGAGATTGACGAACTACGATTTCAACTTTGAATTGACGATTATTTCCGAATGTAACGTCCGATGAACCGGACAGCGGTCGGCAATTTGCAGCAACCGCTGTTTTTGCTGGTCATCAAGTTCACCGCTTAAATCGATTTCACAATCAAATTGATCCAGCTGGCCTTCTTTTGTCTGACAGGTCTCACAATCAGCGGCGTCAATTTTTTTGTGATTTAGCTTAACCGTAACCGCTTCCAGTGGCCATTGCTTACGATCGGAATACATCCGCAGGGTCATGGCTTTGCAGGTCCCCAATCCAGCCATCAATAAATCAAAAGGAGCCGGTCCCCTATCGGTTCCACCCATTGACACGGGTTCGTCAGCCACCAGTCCATGGCCCGCTGCCATAATATCCGTTACATATCCGGATCTTCCGATTCGAGTGATGACCTGGTTTTTTTCTTCTACCGTTTTGG
>JASFIX010000177.1:0-7637 GCA_050122435.1 Desulfobacterales bacterium | reverse complement strand
CGATGCGGCTTTTGAATCAGGGGCCACGGCGCTTTTTGAAGAAAAGTACGGTGATCAGGTTCGGGTGGTTTCCTTATCCGATTTCAGCAAAGAGCTTTGCGGCGGGACGCATACTGCCAAAACCGGTGATATCGGGCTTTTTAAAATTGTCAGCGAATCCAGTATCGCCTCCGGTGTCCGGCGTATCGAAGCGTTAACCGGGGAAGGTGCACTAGAATATGTTCAGAGGACGTCCCGGTTGCTGGAGGACAGTGCTCATCTGGTTAAAGAAAAGCCTGAAGCCTTGGCGCCTAAAATCAAAAAGATGCTGGGAGATTTGAAGACGCTTGAAAAAGAGCGCGATCATCTCAAGGCCAAAATGGCCTCGGAGTCGACCGAGGCCGAAGGCGAAGCCATTCAAACCATCAACGATACAAAGGTTTTAATCCAAAAAGTATCGGTGGATAATCCTGCTGCCCTGCGAGATCTGGCGGATCGGCTCAAAGCAAAGATGAAATCGGGTATCGTGGTGCTGGGAAGTGTTAGCGGCCCAAAAGTGTTTTTGATCGTGGGGGTGACCAAAGATTTAACAGACCGCTTTCATGCCGGAAATATGATTAAACAAATCGCCGGTACCGTTGGCGGCAGCGGGGGCGGGCGGCCGGATATGGCTCAAGCCGGCGGCACGCAGCCTGAAAATTTGGATCAAGCCTTAAAAAAAGCACACGAAGTCATCATCAACGTTTGATTTTTGATTTCAGAAAAGAAAGGCAGAGGAATTAGCTGTTGCGGGAGCGAATGGCGGCCTTTGAAGCATCGACTAAATGCATCACGTGCCGGACGAGTATCTGATAGCGCCTGTCCGGGTGCAAATTCATAAATTGATCCTGCCGTATTTTAATTTTATCCAGCAGCCGAAGATCTGACTGGCGTCCCAATCGACCCAATCCGCGGATGATGGCGGCGAGGTGCCATAAAAGGGCTTCCATCTGCTCAGGGTTTTCTTTCAGATGGTAAAGTGAAGCCGGGTTACTGTAGTCATTTAAGGCGCTGCGCATGTCATTTAAAGCGGTCTTACCGCCGACCAGCGCTAAACAGATATGCACCTCCCGTTCCAGCGCGAGCAGAAATCGAATGGGCCAAAGCGGCTCTTCTGAAAGATCGGGATCCATTGCTTCGGTAATGCTTTTGCGAATGGTGGTCATTTTTTGTTGAAATGGTTTCGCCTGCCCGTCTACTTTCCACGCGACGTAATTGACAACTTTTCTGTCCAAACCACCCTCTACCAGCAGAACTTCCTCGGGCGTCATTTCAATATTCATGATAACTTCTTTGTTGTAGTAGCGCAGAAGCTGGTTTACCAGCATCATCGCATTTCGGTCCGGATATTGCACACCTTCGGGGCTCTGGGTAAAATCCGTCAGCAGAACTTTGATCGCCTGGATCGGCGCTTTTATCTCTCCCACCATAAGTTGCAGCGAATTCAAAAATGCCAGACGGTTGCTGCGCCGCGACGTTTCTTTCAAAAATTCCCATAGAATTTCAAAAATTTTTTTCTCATGGCGCGCAAACCTAGGTACATTTTTTTCAAAGGCGGTCCTTAGAAAATTACCCCTGATATCAAAGCAGCTTTGATAAAGCTGGATAATTTTAAGCGCGTCCCGGGCTGATATTTCGAAGTTTGCGGCAATGATCTCAATATCCCGGCGGGTAAAATTTTGGTATGGGTTGAGCTGAATGCGCTTTTTTCCCCGCATATCGACTCGGGTTTTAAAATCCTCAAGGATTTCACCGGGGATCTGATCCGTTCGCAACTGGATTCTTTTCAATACTCCGTCAGCCACATTTTGATTGATCAGACCTTTATTCATCCGGCTTAACAGATCGGTGATCAGCTTGAATCGATTGCCCGGCACCTGAGACTTGATGCCGCTACTGCGCAATTTTTGTAAAAATCTGTCAGATGTTTCATCCATTTTTCAATACATCGATCATCGTGTAAACCTTGCCCTGAGCCCCCTCGCTGACTCTGGCATCTAAAAACAGAATCGCATCCAAGGTGCCGCGAGCATAAACATCCCGGCCGTTGACGTTGTGGGTAAATTCAAAGCGAACGGTTTTATCGCCGGAAGTCAAGACATAGGTGTGCCAGCCATGACCTGCAAGGTATTTTTGTGGAATGCCCCACCGGTCGGATTGAACTCCGGGGTCCCGTTCTTTAATAATTTCATCCTCGCTGAAGCTCAGGCCCATTTGATTGAAATATCGAACCATGGCTTTGGCGGTACCGCTTGTGTCGGCCTTTCCCTTTTGATGGCTTTCTTTTATTTCCAGCGCATAGCCCTTGAAAAGATCTGGAAAGGTTTGGGCGGCATATTCCATCATAGCCTGAAAGCCGACAATCTGTTTGGCCATATTTGGCGCAATGACAGCCGAAATGGATGAAGCCCGAACGGAAGCTTCAAGCTGCGGGCGATCGCCGCCGGTGGTACCCATGACAAACGGCAATTGACATTTGCAATAAAACTCTGCATTGGCGTTTACCGCCGATGGATGGGAATAATCGACACTAATAAACGCTCCCTCTTTTTGAGTTAAGCCCTCAATGGCCTGTTCCCGTTCATCCGGTTTTATCAGTTGGATGGCGATCGATTCGATTTTGTGTTCGGCCACATCGATTTCAGGACCGGTCAGCGAAAAGGGTACCAGATCCAAGCGGTCATCCCCTAAAACATGACGGGCCACATTTGCGGCCATATTGCCGGGTATTCCATTGACCATTACTTTGGTACGACTCATTTTCCCTCCTTGGCTGTCTCAAGTCTGGCTGTTTCTCAAGTTGAGCGCTTTAATTTGATCATGCGCAATAATTGTGTCTGTAAGCTCAATAAGCATTGGTAATTTTCCAACTTCCTGATTCTTAAGGTTGCGCTCGAGCGTCCGGACAGCTGCCGGGATAAATTTTTCAAAATGCATCTTTCCCTTGGCGCCGGTCAAATGCGCAAAAGCTCCCAGAATTTGAAGATTGCGAGTTAAACTGCAAAAGCGATAACAGCGGTTGAAATTGTCGGCAACCAGAGTCATCCGCTCTTGCAGTATTTCCAGCGCGTAGGCCAGCAGTTGAGTTTGGATGTCTTGCGGCAGACCGACATAAGGATCGATCAGCAACGACGCCAGGTCGTATTGGATGGGACCCATGCGGGCTCCCTGGAAATCGATAAGATAAATCTGGTCATTTTTAATCATTATATTGCGTGACTGAAAATCCCGATGCATCAGACCTTGTACTGAATGCTCCAAGGCATTTTCAGCCAGATATTCAAATTCGCTTTTTAAGTCCGAATACTTAATTTTCAATCCCAGATAGGCCTTTAAGAAAGCCTCAACAAAATAGCGGCATTCGTTTTCCAGAATCAGGCTTTTGCCGTATCGTGAGGTCTGGTAGCACCATGCAGAATTAAATTGATCGGCACCGGATTTGGAAAATTGCGTCAGCAAATCTACCACCCGTCGATAAAGGTCGATAACCATTTCAAAAGAGCCGGATTGCCGCACCACCTTCTGTAGGTCAAGATTTCCGAGATCTTCCAGAAAAACATAACCGGCAAAGGTATCCGCTTCATAGATTTGTGGAACCGGCAAGCCCTTGTCAAACAGATAGCGGCCGATGTTTACAAAAGCATCGGTTTCATTGATCCGATCCGAGGTCCGGATCCCATGATCCACCACAATCATCGATTTTTGATCCATTTTCAAACGATACCATCGCCGGTCCGAGCCATCGCCTTTGAGGCGCTCACGGCTGGCGGCCCGAATACGTGTGTCGGGAAAGACCCGTTGAAAGGTTTTGGAAACCATGGTTTCAAAGGCGACTAACTTATAGCGCTCGGGTGTTCCGATGTCCTTCCAATCGGTATTGTGGGAGATATATGCTTTTATATTTTTCCCTTCTGCGAGCATACGGGTATAGGCATCAATACTACTCGACGGCATCTGGGGCGTGATGAATTTTAGAATCTCCCTGTCCAGCACCTGGATGCCGGTAAAGGTAAGTGCAGACTCCGCGAGCTGATCGGATGCGATTGGGGAGTTATAAAATTTTGTTACAAAACCATTGGCGTCGGTTTTTACGCTGTTGAACTCGGGGTCGTCCGCCAGCACGAGGGTTACCGGGTGTCGATGCTGACAGTGGAAATCATAAACCGCTCTGATATCGATTTTGGTGACAATGTCGGCGTTAATCACCATAAAAGGCCGATCATTCCAGAAATCTTTCACATTTATGATGGCGCCGCCGGTTCCAAGAATCTGCTGTTCATAGCGGATTTCGATCGGGATGGTGTAGTTTTGTTGCGCGACAAACGCTTCGATTTGTCCGTGCAGGTGATGGGTGTTGATCATAATTGACTCGCAGCCGGCTTCGATCAGTTTGGTGATCATGATATCCAGAAGGGGTCTGCCGCAAATTGTGAAGAGAGGTTTAGGGGTGTGGTGGGTGTAAGGGCGCAGCCGTGTACCCAAGCCTGCTGACAGAATCAATGCTTTCATTGCAGTGTCTTTAATGATTTTTGAATGGCTTGTGCGTAGAATTCGATTTTTTCAGTATTTTCGGATCCTTTTATGCCCTTGCTGGTAAAATATTCGATCGCATTTTGGTAACTGACTTTGGAAAGCGCTTCCGGACAATCAATTTCATGCCGTTTGAATATTTGCTTTCCCCTGGCTTCGATTTTTTTTAGGCGATCTTTGGCCTTTATTGAGTCTTGCGAATTTTTCTGAAAAAAACCTAAAACGATCCAGTAGGATTCAAAATAGGTTTTTAAGAAAATGGAGTATAGTCTAAGCTTTCGAAAGCCGGATGAGGTGACGTTATAGGTGTCAGGGATCGTTTGGTGAGGCATTAAAATGGCATCATCGATAAATGCCTTAATGCTTTTGCGGACATATAATTCAGGCGCTTTATCTATATCGTAGGCAAATTCAAATTTAAAAAGATTTTGCAAAAATTTGTAATTGGCATGCAGATCGGTGGCCGAAAATTGAAAGGCGTCTTTTTCAAGAATTGCCAGGGCCGTAAAAGCTGCCGGAATGAAAAACGCAATGCAGTTGTTTTTGTAGTATTCCAAAAGCGGTCGTCTGGAAGCCTTGATTAAATAGCTTCTCTGGGAATACGGCATATCCTTTTCTTTTGAAGCCGGTTCGATAAACTTGCTCTGAACAAATGCGTCCAGTGCATGTTGAATCGCACGAATATGGTCTAACATCAGGGTGTCGGCCAGCGTGGCGTCCTGTGTCGCTAAATGGGTCAAGTAGGCTTCGGAAATCTCCTTGATCTGGCTGTATGAAAACCGATCCCGGCCGCAGTTTAAAATTGCACCTGCCAGCAATCCAAAGGCCGTAACAACCGCAGAGCGGTTGATCGCGTTGATGATCCGGTAGCCGAGATTTCGACACAGAATATTTTGTTCCTTAGGCTTCATTTCCGTCAGAGGGGTGCCGAATTTATCTACCAGTTCATTCATCGACAAGGGCTCATCAAATTGGATGTAAATTTTGCCATAACGCTTTTTCAAAAACTTTCTGGCGTTGATAACGCCTTTCAGGGTTTCAGGCTCTTTCTTCCCGCCCTCGAGTTCCTGCAAATACGACTTTTCCTCCAGAACGCGGTCATACCCGATATAAATCGGCACAATTATCATATCTTTACAGGCACCGACTTTATACGCATTTAGTATAATGGACAGCAAACCCAGTTTGGGCATCAGCAATTTGCCGGTGCGGCTGCGACCCCCCTCAATAAACTGTTCGATGTTATATCCTTCTTCCAGCAGCTTATAGATGTATTCAGCAAAAACTTTTGAATACAGGACAGCTCCACGAAATGTTCGCCGAATAAAAAAAGCACCGCCGCTGCGAAAAATCGGACCCATAGGCCAAAATGATAGATTTTTACCTGCTGCCACCAGGGGGACCGGCATATTGTTATGGTACAACAGGTAGGACAGAATCAGATAATCGATATGGCTTTTATGACAGGGAATTAGAATCAACGGCCCTTTTAGCGCGAGACGTTTGACTTTGTTAAGGGCATTATTATTGACAGTGACCCCGTCAAACATGGTGCGAATAATCCATCCGACCAGAGCTGAAAAAATTTTTATATAAGCCGGGTTATAGCCGGCGGCAATCTCTTCGATATATCCATCCGCTTTTTTACGGACTTCATAAAGCGGCTTTTCCCGGCTGGTAGCGTATTTTTCCATAAATTCCTGAAATCGCTGGCTGGTCAGAATACTTTCCTTTAATTCCTGCCTGGTTTTTAGGATCGGACCGGTAATCGTTTGGCGGTGGCGGTTCAACTGAACCAGCAAATTACGCCGCAACACCAGAGATTGATACTCAACCGGCTGGTTTCGAATAGATTCATCTTGCAGATATGTTTTAAGGTTCACCGGCTCGGAGACCTCGAAAAAGACTTTGCCAGGATTTTTGAACAGTCCAACCAGGCGTCGGATTCTGCCCGGGTTGTCCTCTGGACCGAATACAATGTCGGTCAGGGTCGGAATCGACCGATGCGGGTTTTTACTGAAAAACAAGAGGTGTGGGATGATATATACCGGACGTTCGGTCACCTTCTGCAATTCGATCAGGTATTGAATGGGATCTGTTTTGGCTTTGATAAAACGACGATAAAACCCTTTTCTGCTAACCAGCGAAAGCATGCCGGCTTTTCCTTCCAGCAGCGTCTGGGCAATATAATCGCTTTTGAAGGGGTTGGGAAAGCGTCGTTTGCGGACAAAGTAATCGATGTGCGCCAGCATCATTTTAATGAGACGGGAAATTGGCTGCCAGAAATAGACTTGATAATAAAAACCGATTTGCGGAAACGGCAAGTTGAGTTTTCGATAGCGGCTGTAATAAAACAAGTATTCAAAATAACTTTTAAATTTGGTTGCATAAATCACAATTGCGTCGTCTTCAATCTCTTGCAAAACCAGGATCTGGTCTTTGGGGGTCTTGATACCGGAATAAAATAATTTAAGAATGAGGGATGGCAACTTGCCGAGCTTATCAGGCAGGTAGCAACTGTAGTGGTTGTGGGTCCCGTTGAGTACTCGATGGATCCAATTGCTTGAATTTCGTCTTTGTTTTGCTGCCATCAATCTAACCTTTTGCTTCTTTCACGTGCTGCCCTGGATTTCGAATTCAAGCTTACGGTGACCTAATTTGGGTGAAGACCGATTTGTTTTACATGGATTTTGGAGGATTAAATGCTGGAGTCTGTCAGTGTTTTTATAAAACCAAAAATTAACAGAATTAATGATGCTTTGCAATATTTTATTCGAAACGCCAATTTTTATTTGACGCCATAACCGAATCATATTAATAATATTATGATATTCATCTGTGAAGTCAATTCCATCTTTGCAACTGATTGTAAGTTTTATGTGAAAGGAGGTAAATGCGAATATGAAAACTTTAATTGGTGGCGCGATTGCAGCGGCACTGGGCCTCGTTGGCCTTGTCATTTGGTGGGGACAGTTTTTAATGGTTCTGGCTGGCATAATTCCGGCGATGCTTCTGCTGGGCGGAGCTTTAGCCATTTATCTCGGTTTTGACGAACTAAAAGATACCTGGAAAGAAGATGAGACGATAGA
>JASFIX010000176.1:0-7638 GCA_050122435.1 Desulfobacterales bacterium | reverse complement strand
CGTTAATGTAGAAGTATATATCGAATTTCAGCAGCAGCCAGTAAACAAGCCCAATCCCCAAAAGAAATGGGATACTGGCCACTAGAAAGCCTGCAGCCTGGAGCAATCCGAGACGAATCAATGCCGGAAAATGCGCCATTTGTTCCCATAGAACCTGGCTGACGCTACCCTTCTTTTCAAAGGCCGCCCTGACAGAGATAATCAACAATCCCACCTGCTCTGCAAACCAGAAGGCGAGGACAAAGCCAATAGTGAAAATGAGGAAAAGAATACCCGGGGCGGAAAGGAAGAAGGTCACCAGATCCATATCTGAGACCGCATATTGACCGCTGGCAGCCACCAGCCGGTTCAACAGCCATCCGGAAGCCGGTAAAAAAGACACCATGAATATCAGGGTCGACCAGAATTCGAAAGTGATGGCCGGTTTCAAAATGAATCGGAGGCGTTCAAGCGCATTGCGGTATTGAATAAAAAGCATATGTCACCTACAGATCAATTATGCAGTTAACGCACATGAATCTAAAAGTGTCTGAACGCTTTCAGTATATTTTATCAAACGTTGTGGAAAGTTCTGACAGAACTAGAATTGAAACGGCTGGGAGATCATCATCTGGACACCGACGCCTTCATCGGAATAGGCCGAATCAATGCGAATGACGATGCCTTGCGCCATGGCCCGGATTCCCAAACCGGCATCCCATTTCATGTCCGAGTGCAGCCGTGAAAAACTCCACTCGGGAGCCACCCGTCCGATTTCCACAAAGGGCACGAACTGCAGCCATTTGATTCCCACATATTTCTGAACCCGCGGCCAGTTGTTAAACGGATTCCACTCGGGAATCAAGCGCAGCTCCGCCGCGTAATAGGTGGCGGCCCTGTCGTTGAAGCGCTGTGTGGGAAATCCGCGCATGCGCCACAGACCGCCCAGGGTCGAGCCGGTGTAAGCCGGTGGTCGGTTGGTAACCTGCCCGTCTGATTGCTTATCCCAGGACGGCGAATAGGAGGTCCAGTGATTGAGGGCCAGCACCCCCTGACGCAGCCAGCTCCCCATTTTGAGTGGAAAGTAGAGGTCCAGCTCCCCCTCCAGGTTGGTCCATGAATCCGAGCTGTCAAACCAGCCAAAGTCCCGCGACATCTTGCCTCGGAAGCCGAATCCCTTCGACGGATTGGCGTCAAAGTCACGGTTGTCCCAGAACAGCGAAAGGTCCACACCGTTGGTCTTGGTCTCTTCATCGATGTCGTCGCCATCGAGCTCCTGGGAGCGGTAAAAGGGGCGCATCTCCAGGTAAGTCCGGCCGCTTTTGAACGGATTCAAGGAGGTTCCGCCTTTGGGTTCGGATATCGGGATTCCATCCTTCATTTTAATAGTGGTGATGATGTCATCCCGGCCGTTGCCCATTGGAAGCAGATATTTGAACTTGAGTCGGAAAAAATTGTCCCAGCCGTCGCCTTCAACATAGTTGTCCTCATCGGAGTCGTTGCTGCCGGCGCGTTCATCCTCAAAATCAGGATTTCCGTCAACAAAGGACTTACTGTCACTAAAGTAGCCCACCGAAACGATCGGATCAAAAAACAGGCGCTCGATGCGCGGCATCTGGATATCTTTGCCCACCAGAAAACCCATACCCCCTTTGGTACCGGCGATGACCGTGGTCAGAATGGTGGCCTGCTTCTGAAGACTGCCGACTTTACCATAAACGAATCCTGCGGCGGGCCCGAAATTCTCGTTGTAAAAAGCATAGGGCAACTTGAGGGTTTGTGGTGAAAATTCACCATCAGGACCCACCCGGATGCTTTGAGCAAAACCGGTCTGTGCTGCAGACAAAACAATGATGGTCAGTAGAAGCGTCAGCCCCTTTTTCATGATACCTCCCTTGAGAAACAACCTGCCAAATTCGCTGGATCCATCATCCATGGTTGGCATACCGGATTAAGATTCACAGCTCACCTTCAGCTTATCCTAAGTTTTAATCTTGAATTTCTAAAAACCAAGCCTTTATAGATCGCAGGAAATTACAAGGATAATTAGGTGCGATACTTATGGCATGACCGGAAATTTTTGGCAACCTCAGTCTTGCCAAAAGGTCCGAAGATTTTTGCAAAAAGTTTTCCGACGACGATTTCCATTTCAGATGATTGCCACCCGGTTGTAATAAGGGTCGTAGATGGCACCCATCAGCCGGTTTGACCTATATTTTTTCACACAAACGATCGTTTTCGCCTCAAACCCGTTGATATTTCTCAAATAGTTTGATTTTATAAATAAACCATTCTAATTTATTGCCGAATACGAACCACTGTACCGATTAAGGAAGAAGCGAGATGAAATCAGCCAAGACCAAATCCTCAAAAACAGCCGCTGAGTTTGCACCGCCGCCGAATTTTATCAAGCACATCATCGATAAAGACATTCAAAACGGCAAAAACGATGGGCGGGTCCATACGCGCTTTCCACCGGAGCCCAACGGGTATCTGCACATCGGACATGCGAAATCCATCTGCTTAAATTTCGGACTGGCCGAAGAATACGGCGGGCTCTGCAATCTGCGTTTTGATGATACCGACCCGGCCAAAGAAGAGGTGGAATACGTGGAATCCATCAGGCAGGATGTTCGCTGGCTGGGATTCGACTGGGAAGATCGCCAATACTATGCCTCCGATTATTTTGAGCAACTATTTGAATTCGCCGTTCAGCTCATCAAAAAAGGCAAGGCCTATGTTGATAGCCTCAGTTCCGATCAGATCAGGGAGTATCGCGGCACCCTGACGCAACCCGGTAAAAACAGTCCCTATCGTGAGCGCACGATTGAAGAAAATCTGGATATGTTTGAGCGCATGCGGGCTGGAGAATATAAGGAAGGCGAACATGTGCTGCGGGCCAAAATCGACATGGCCTCTCCCAATATGCTGATGCGCGATCCCACCCTGTATCGGATCAAGAAAGTCCCCCATTATCGCACCGCCGGTATGTGGGTGATTTATCCCATGTATGACTTTACCCACTGCCTCTCGGATTCGATCGAAGGGATCACCCATTCGATTTGTACGCTGGAATTTGAAATCAATCGGGAGCTCTATGACTGGGTTCTGGACCAGCTGGAAGTCTACCATCCGCAGCAAATCGAGTTCGCGCGCCTCAATCTCAATTATACGGTTCTCAGCAAGCGCAAGCTGATCCGCCTGGTGGAAGAAGGCCATGTCGACAGCTGGGATGACCCGCGCATGCCGACAATATCCGGTTTGCGGCGTCGTGGATATACCCCTGAATCCATTAGAAATTTTTGCGAACGCATCGGGGTGGCCAAAGCCGACAGCATGGTAGACCTCGCCCTGCTGGAATATTGCATCCGGGAGCATCTGAATAAAATTGCCCCCCGGGTAATGGGTGTATTACGGCCGCTGAAAGTCATCATTGACAATTACCCTGAGGGTCAGGTGGAAGAATTGGATGCCATAAACAATCCGGAAGATCCGGATATGGGCACCCGCAAAATACCCTTTTCACGGGAGCTCTATATCGAACGGGATGATTTTATGGAAGATCCGCCGAAAAAGTTTTTCCGCCTGGCTCCGGGCCGGGAAGTCCGGCTGCGTTATGCTTACTTTGTTACCTGTGTCGATGTGGTCAAAGACCCCGCAACTGGAGAGGTGATCGAGATACATTGCACCTATGATCCCCAAACCCGCGGTGGTGATGCTCCTGATGGTCGCAAAGTAAAAGGAACGCTGCATTGGGTTTCAGCCTCTCATGCGCTGGCGGCTGAAGTGCGTCTTTATGAGCATTTATTTTTACAGGATAACCCGAACGAGGTGGAAGAAGGAAAAGATTTTACCGACTACATTAACCCTAATTCATTGAAAAAATTGATAAATTGTATGGTAGAACCCGGGCTGGCTGCATCCAGACCGGGGATTCGCTATCAGTTTGAACGGATGGGGTATTTTTGTGTGGACGCAAAGGATTCCAAAGAAGGGTCTCTGGTGTTCAACCGTACGGTCACGCTGCGGGATACCTGGGCCAAAATACTCAAAGCCCAGCAGCAAAAAGCCTAATGAATTGTCTTTCATATCTGAATCTGCCTTAATAGGTAAACATTTGGCGAGTGAAATCAGAATAAAATAGTTCAATTTTTATAATTAAATCAAAAAATTAAAATTCATGATATATTTTGACTTTTTTTTAATAAAAAATTAAAATAAACGATAAATTATTGAAACAAACAATAAATTATGGTACCCATCTATCCAGATGAGGGGGGTGATTCCTTAGACAATAATCTCAAATTTTGATTATCCGATTTCGGGGTGGCAGCCTGTTATGATAAAATAACGGATCGCATTTAATTCCCGGCATTGCCTGTTTGCCAGCGCCCATTTCGAGATCACCGGCACCATGTTTTTTTCGGTCAAGAGGACGGAAACCGTGGTGCATGATGTTCAGCTTGGAAAGATCGTCGTGCTTCGCTCATTCCAATCACCGTGGAATGAATCAACGGCAACGACAGGAGGAGAGCAGATCTGGTTTTCTAAATAGGGGTGATTTCGGATTCAATTTAGATGGTGGACCATTAAGGGGGAAGAATTTAAGCGACTAAGGGCTGCCACCTCGATGCTTTTTTGGGCGGGTTTTGCCCGTTATCCCGTTGGCGCCTTGTTTTGTTAACCGGTTAACTAAAATCAGACATTAATCCTTTTTTTAACGGGCTAACCGGCTAAACCGGTAACCGGCAAACCTGACGATAACACCTACCACTTTTAAGACAGGTTTTACAACCCACTTAAACAAGAAGCCAAATTAAAACACTATTCCCACGTATCCCACGAAACTATCTCCCGGGCTTTTATCATAGCTTGTGGCATAGGCAATCGATTCAGCCCGATCTGCCCCCAAATGTTTCGCTGATTCGATTGCTGTGGCCGCAGCACCGGCACAGCATGCGTTCTGGCTCGCCAAAGCTTCACTGATCACCTTTTCGGCATCCATATCCAGCATCAAGTCGATGATGCGACGATCGTTTTGATTGCGGACCCAATCCAGTGCCTGTGGACCTGTTCCTTCAGATACGAACCCATAATTACGACCATAATGTGTCAAATCCGTGGAACCAATCACTTTAATCCGTAAATCCAACCGATTGGCAATATCGACAACTGCCCGGCCGATTTCCAACGAGCTCTTGGCGGGCGGTACACCCATGGCAATGATCTTCACCTCGTTAAAAAAATATTTGATAAAGGGAAGTTGAAGCTCGATGGTATTGTCCTGGGTAAAGCTGTTATGGGATTCGAGGGTGAAAGAAAATTGCTTTATCAGCTCGCCGGCCAGTTGTGCATCAACAAAAATTTCGCCGAAAGGTGTCTCCCATGCGCCTTCAGCCATCATCATACAGGGGGAGTCCGGATGAAGATGCATCCCGAAAACAACAACTACATCAGGGGGATCATCTGATCTAAGAGAGCTGATCACATTGCAGGCGATGCTGCCCGAAAAAAACCAGCCGGCATGCGGAACAATGCCCCCCACCAACTCTCCGGCCGGCAAATCCATCTTTTTGCCCTCGGCCAGAAATCCTTCTATTTCGTTTTCGCATTCAGCCGCACTTGAGGGGTACCAGCTACCCGCAAAGACGGCTCTTCTGAGCTTTTTGGAATTCATGGTTCACCTCCTATAAAAAGGCTTACAGCATGATGTTGCTCTTGGGTTTTAGTATAATGAATCTGCTGGAGGTTGTCTATGCTGATTTATCAATATCAAAGCGATAAATGCAATGTTGTTTCGAATGGTTGACTTTTTTTTTAGAAAAAGATGATTATTATTGAAGTGAACATTTTTCAGACCGGGTGTGTTTACAGAATTATATTACCCAAACAGGAGGATAAGATACCATGTGGGAGTATACCGATAAAGTAAGAGATCATTTTCTCAACCCGCGCAATGTGGGCATATTGGAAGACCCTGATGGAGTGGGAGAAGTCGGATCCATCGCATGCGGTGATGCACTGACCTTTTATTTCAAGCTGGATGAGAATGGAAAAATTAAAGACGCCACCTTTCAGACCTTTGGCTGTGCCAGTGCGATCGCATCTTCATCGGCACTGACCGAAATGGTTAAAGGTAAAACCCTGGAAGAAGCGAAAAAAATCACCAACGAAGACATCGCCGATTTCCTGGGCGGCCTGCCAAAAGAAAAGATGCATTGTTCGGTCATGGGTCGCGATGCACTCGAAAAAGCCATCAGCTGCTATCTCGATGAGCCCGAAAAAAAAGTTGACGGCGAAATCGTTTGCGAATGCTTCGGTGTCACCGACCGTGAAATCGAACGTGTGGTTCGTGAGAACCAGCTTACAACCATTGATGATGTTACCGACTACGTCAAAGCCGGCGGCGGCTGCGGCAACTGCCATGACCGCATCCAGGAAATCATCGACGAGATACTGGGCAACGAGCGACCGGTTAAGAAAAAAGCTCCGGCCTTAACCAATTTGCAAAAAATTAAATTAATCGAAGAAAGTATTGAGCGCGAGATCAATCCGACCCTGAAAAAGGATGCCGGCCGGCTTGAATTAATCGACGTCGACGGCAATCGGGTCCTGGTGCGTTTGGGAGGCTCCTGTGCATCATGCGTCAAATCACCGGTTACGCTCAAACACTATGTTGAATCTCGCTTGCGCGAACTGGTATCACCCGAACTGGTGGTCGAGGAGGTACAGTGATGAATGTGATCTATGTTGATAACAATGCCACGACCATGGTCGCACCGGAAGTGCTGGATGCCATGATGCCCTATTTCAGCACCAATTACGGCAATCCATCCAGCATGCATTCTTTCGGCGGTAATGTTGCCGGGGCAATTAAAACCGCCAGAGAGAATGTGGCAAACCTGATTGGTGCTGCGCCTGAGGAAATCGTTTTTACCAGCTGCGGAACCGAAAGCGACGGTACCGCCATACGCGCCGCCATCGAGTCCTATCCGGATAAAAAACATCTGGTAACTTCCAGAGTCGAGCACCCGGCGATAAAAAATCTTTATGAAGTCCTGGCCAAAAAGGGATACCGCACGACCTTTGTCCCGGTTGACAGCAAGGGCAGACTCGATATCGACTATCTCTATAATAGCCTGAGCGATGATACGGCCATTGTCAGCCTCATGTGGGGCAACAATGAAACCGGAGTGATTTTTCCAATCGAAGAAATTTCATCGGAGGTTAAAAACCGGGGGATCCTATTTCATACCGATGCCGTTCAGGCCGTGGGAAAGATTCCCATTAATATGGGCGAGACCGGTGTGGATATGCTCTCGCTTTCGGGCCACAAGTTTCATTCGCCCAAGGGAATCGGCGCATTATATATCCGCAAAGGCACCAAATTTTCACCGTTTATGGTCGGTGGCCATCAGGAATTCGGCCGTCGCGGTGGGACTGAAAATACGGCATCGATTGTCGGCCTGGGTAAAGCCGCCGAATTGGCGGCTGCACATCTTGCTGAAAATGGTTATGAACGCATCAGCCGGCTGCGAGACAAACTCGAGCAAACCCTGCTGGACAAGGTGCCCAACGCCTTGATCAATGGAGACCCCGCCAACCGTTTGCCCAACACCACCAGCGTTGCTTTTGAATACGTAGAAGGAGAAGCGATCC
>JASFIX010000175.1:0-7645 GCA_050122435.1 Desulfobacterales bacterium | reverse complement strand
AGGCCTCCAGAACCGTCGGTTTTTGACTATCAACAAAATAGCTCCCGGCAGCTACATGGTACCGATTGTTGTCTGGCATCAGGCGGTCTCAATGTTTAGAAGTGGTTTCAAAATCTCAGATCAGGTTCAATGGCCCCGCTACAGCGGGATTACATATCTGATCTTAAAAGATTAAGGTATGTATCAAGCGTCAGGCTGATCCGCCGTCGCCCTCCGACAGGCTACGGGCTATGGCGGGACAAGTCGGGAAAGCGCAGTCCGCCTGAGGCGGATTGAAACCACTTCTAGTATTTATCTGTAATTATTAAAAATTTATTATATATCATTATAAAGTCAATTTTTTCAATAAATTTCTTAAGGCCCAAACCCCTAAAGCAAATTTACTTTATTGCGCAATTAATATAGGATATGAAATTACAGTGAGCTAAAGTTGGAAGTAACTAAAGTTGTCGCTCACCGCAGAGGCGCAGAGGACGCAAAGAGAAAATTTCTTTATAAAAAACCTCTGCGGGCTCTGCGTCTCTGCGGTGAACCCAATAAAAATGATCCTTCGATCCTGTCGACAGATCCTGAGGACCTCGAAGGGAGGCTCTCTATGGCAGAGTATTAACTTCAGGCATTTTAGATCATTTTAGGCATTTGACATTCAGGAGGTTAAATGAAAAACATTCTGGTCACCGGGGGTTGTGGTTTTATCGGAACCAATTTCGTTTATTACATGCTTTCCAATCCTGATTTTGACGGGCGAATTATTAATATCGATAAGCTGACTTACGCCGGCAATCCCGAGAATCTGGTCGCTGTTGAGAAAAAATTTCCAGAGCGCTACTTTTTCGTCAAGGGCGATATCTGTGACCCGCGCGCCTTGGAGAAAATATTTGACGATTATCAGGTGGATACGATCTGCAATTTTGCCGCCGAATCGCATGTCGACCGCTCCATCGTAAGCCCGGGCGCATTCATAAAAACCAATATTGAGGGTACCTTCTGCCTGCTTGAAATTTTCCGCAAGCAGCAAAATCGGATGGTGCTGTTCCACCACGTGAGCACGGACGAAGTTTATGGCTCATTGGGCATGGACGGTCATTTCACCGAAAAGACACCCTACCGTCCGAACAGCCCTTATTCTGCTTCAAAAGCCTCTTCGGATCATCTGGTACGCGCTTACCATAAAACCTATGGCATTCCGGTGACCATTTCCAACTGCTCCAATAATTACGGACCCTATCAGTTTCCAGAAAAAATGATTCCGCTGATGGTTTTAAATGCATTGGAGGGCAAACCCTTGCCGGTTTACGGTCAGGGCCTCAACGTGAGGGACTGGTTATATGTCACCGATCATTGCAAAGCGGTCTGGAAGATTATGAAAGAAGGATCCCGTGGCGAAACATACAATATCGGCGGTCAATGTGAAATGACCAACATCGATCTGGTTAACCGGGTCTGCGATACCATTGATGAGATGGTGGGGCAGTCCAATTCGGCGCCGCGCCGAGAGCTAATTACGTTTGTCAAAGACCGGCCCGGTCATGACCTCCGGTATGCGATCGACTTCAGCAAACTGACCGAAGAATTGGGTTGGTTGCCGGATGAGTCTTTTGAAACCGGAATCAGGAAGACCATTCAATGGTATCTGGATAATCAGGTCTGGGTGGATCAGGTCAAAAGCGGCAAATACTATCAGGCCTGGATGAAGCAGCATTACAAAGGGATGTGAAAAACCGTTGGAGTAATGGAGCACCGGAGTGATGGAGTATTGGAATTGAGCAGAGCATCACAAAGTCGTTTGGTTCAGTTTAGCCATCACTCCAACACTCCAATACTCCACCACTCCGGCCAATCGGAGGCGTTTAACCACTTTTAACAAATAAAGGAAATTAAACCAAGTATATGAAACAGGGCAAAGACCGCATCATCTTTCCTCTTGATGTTGCAACCCTAGAAGAGGCCAAGAAATATATCGGATTGCTGGCTGAAAGGGTGGGCCTTTTCAAGGTGGGCCTGGAGTTGTTCATTCGATGCGGCACCGAGATTATAGATTTCATCCACTCTCAAACTACTGCCCGGGTGTTTCTGGATTTAAAACTTCATGACATTCCGGCAACGGTCGGTCGGGCCATGTCACGTATTGCTGATCTGGGCGTTGCTTTTGCCACGGTTCATGTAGGAGAGACCCGGCGAATGCTGGAGGCGGCCGTCGAGGGCAGCGGCGGGAAAGTGGGTATTCTGGGTGTTACGGTTCTAACCAGTGTCGCTGCAAAGGACCTGGAATCCGCCGGTTATCGTTCGGATTTTTATGATGACATGCTGCATCTGGTTCTAGAAAGAGCGCAACAGGCCCGTGAAGCCGGTTGTGCCGGAGTGATTTGCTCGGGCCATGAGGCCGGTCGGATTAAGGAAAGATTCGGCCAAGATTTTCTTGCGGTTACCCCGGGGATTCGCCCGGCCTGGACGGTCAACCCAGAAGAGGATCAACGGCGGATTACAACGCCTGAGCAGGCCATAACTGCCGGTGCGGATTATCTGGTGATTGGCAGACCCATCCGGGATGCTGAGGATCCCCGTGAGGCGGCGCTTCGAATTGCAGAAGAAATCGAAAATGCTTTTTGATCAGAACATAAAAAAATAACGGTAAATCGTAATTCCGAGTATGACCGCACCGACCAGCAGAGCAAAAATCATTTGTTCTCTGCTAAATTTTTTCATTCGGAAACTTTATCAAGTTCAAAAGCAGAATGCAGTACCCGCACCGCCAGTTCGGTGTATTTTTCCTCGATGATACAGGAGATTCGAATCTCAGAGGTACTGATCATCATGATGTTGATGTTTTCTTTGGCCAGCGCGTTGAACATTTTGGATGCCACCCCCGAGTGATCCTTCATGCCAACACCGATAACCGAGACCTTGGCAATTATCTCATCACCAAATACGTCTTCTGCGCCGATTTCTGTGGCAATCTTTTTTTCCATTTCCAGCGCCTGCCTAAAGCTGGCTTTCGGAACGGTGAATGTTAAGTCCGTCTGGCCCTCTGCCCGGGTGTTTTGAATAATCATATCCACGACGATACCGGCTTCAGCTATCGGGGTGAAAATTTTGGCTGCAATGCCGGGTTTGTCCGGAACTTTTTTCAAGGTGATGCGGGCCTGATCTTTGTCATGGGTGACACCGGATACGACCAGGCGCTCCATGCCTGAATTTTCATCCACTACCATGGTTCCCTCCTCTTCACTGAATGACGATCGAACGTGCACGGGAATTTTGTATTTTTTGGCAAAGCCCACCGAGCGAATTTGCAGCACTTTGGCGCCCAGGCTGGCCATATTCAGCATCTCATCATAGGAGATAGCATCGAGCTTTCGGGCCTGCGGGCAGACATTCGGGTCGGCAGTATATACACCATCCACGTCGGTATAGATTTCACAGACGTCTGCTTTAAGAGCGGCAGCAATTGCCACAGCAGAAGTATCCGAGCCGCCGCGTCCCAGCGTCGTAATATTGCCGTCCGGATCACAGCCTTGAAATCCGGCGACCACAACAATATTGCGCTGCTGCAGTAATTCTTTGATACGATCGGCCCGGATATCAAGAATACGAGCATTACCATGGCACTGGTCGGTGAGGACTTCAACCTGATGCCCCAGCAGCGACTGGGCGGGATAATCCATGGATTTGAGTGTCATGGCCAGCAGAGCGGAAGTGGTTTGTTCGCCGGTTGCCAGTAAAACATCCAGTTCACGTTTGTCCGGTGATTCGGAAATTTTGTCGGCCATCTTAATCAAATCGTCCGTGATACCCGCCATAGCCGATAGAATGACAACAACCGCATTGCCCCCGTCATGTGTTTTAGCGACTCGATTGGCCACGTTTTTTATCCGCTCAAGATTGGCTACGGATGTGCCCCCGAATTTTTGAACAATTAAAGCCACTTATTCTTCTCCGTTTTCTTTATTGCCCGGTCTTTAATTATAGCCACAAAGAACACGAAGAAACACAAAAATAAAAAAATATTTAACGCTTTACTTTGTGATCTTCGTGAACTTTGTGGTGAAATAATAACATCCAGCAGCATTCAGGTGTTGATTTTTCAGTTATGAATTTATCATTTTCTGAAATTGAATTTCCAGAGCTTTTAGCAAATTATCGGCCTGATGTCCATACGCAAACATATCGATTTGACGGGTGTTTTCGTCGACCATCCTGAAAAACAGTCCCAGATGGCCGGAAAGCGTTTCTCCAAAAAGCCGATCGGCCCATTCAATCACAATGACTGCATTTTGTTGGAGAATTTCGTCCAGACCGATCTCCTCAAGTTCAGAGGCATGTTCAATACGGTAAAGATCTATATGGAACAGCGGATGGCGACCGGGATATTCATTGATGAGGGTGAAAGTCGGGCTTGTAATATAGTACTTTTCTGAAACATCCAGGCCTTTTGCCAGACCCTGCACAAAGGCGGTTTTGCCGGTTCCAAGATCACCGGTCAATGCAATGATGATGGCTTCATGGATTGCGGCGCCCAGAGCTTGTCCAAGTTCCTGAGTTTCTGTGATGGAATGAGTCGTTATCCGGATGTGTTTGTCAGTCATGTGCCGGTTATTGGTTATTGGTTATTCCTACAAAAAAATACAATGCTGCAGTCCTTTGCTCTAATCAAATAACGAATAACAAATAAATTTGAAACAAAAGAATTTTAATACTATTTTAAGGCATGCTGTGGGATGGGTTTCTCCAGTATCTTTTTTATTTCTGAAGGAATCGTGTTCATCACGTCACCTGCCAGATAGCCGATCGGGCCGACAGTTTTGGCTAATGTATCGGCAGCGGAGCCGTGCAGATAAACCGCTGCATGAGCAGCTGCCTCCAGAGTAAAACCTTGGGTGATGAAGCCGGCCAGGACACCGGTCAGTACATCACCCATGCCCCCGGATGCCATGCCTGAATTGCCGGTGGGATTAATATAGGCACTGCCATCGGGATGCGCTATGACGGTTGCGGCACCTTTTAAAACTACATGCACACCGAAATTCGCTGCAAAATCCCGGGCACAGGCAAGCCGGTTCTGTTGCACCGCTGCCGGGGAAGTTTCGATCAGCCGCGCCATTTCTCCGGGATGAGGGGTCAGAACAGCCGGTGCTTTTCGTTTCTTTAACAGCTGCGTCTGGCCGGCAATGTTGTTGAGACCGTCAGCATCGATGACCATAGGCACATCAACCTGGCTGATAATTTTTTGGACCAGGCTTCGGGTTTCTGCAGCCTGGCCGATACCGGGCCCAATGGCCAGACAGCTTTTACCATCGGCCAGCTCCGTTATATCGTCAATCGCGATGTCTGCGAGAGTGCCGTATTCGCATTCCGCTAAAGGGGCGCTCATGGCTTCCAGTACCTGAGTTTCGACGATAGGATTCAGGCTTTCGGCAATCCCCAGCGTCACCAGACCGGCACCGGCTCGCATGGCCGAAACGGCCGTCATTGCGGCGGCACCGGTTTTTCCGGTTGACCCGGCAATGACCAGCAGATGTCCGGTTCGCCCCTTGTGCGTATCCGCAGATCGAAGTGGAAAGGCGGCACGGATCCGTTCGGCAGACAGCAAATATTGCTTCGGATCGACTGCGTCCACGACAGAATCTGGAATTCCAATATCGATAATATTCAGTTTGCCGCTATAATCGGCCCCCGGATAAGTGTAATGACCGATTTTGGCCAGGGCGAAGGTCGCCGTTCCCTGGGCTCGGATGCACGTCCCGCAGGGCTGACCCGTATCTGAGTTCAAGCCCGATGGCATGTCCACGGCAAACACCGGTATGCCGTTGTTGGTAAGGTCGTTGATAAAATCGATGACCGTCTTAAAAAAGCCCCTGACATCAGATGTTAGTCCGGTGCCCAGGATGGCATCCACCAGGAGGTCGAAACGGGAGAGGTCGGATTTAATTTTTGAAAACGAGTCTTCGTCCGGAATTTCAATGAGCGGAATTTTAAGCGCTGCTAAACGTTTGAGGTTGGCGGCGGCATCGCCTTTTACTTTAGCGGCTTCCGCCAGCAAATAAACCGTCACATGAATGTGCCGCTCGGCCAGGTATCTGGCCATCACAAACCCATCTCCACCATTGTTGCCTTTGCCGCAAATAATAGCTACCCCGGTCTTAATGCTGCCGGCAAACTGATCCAGCAACACATCCGTTGCACCTCTTCCGGCATTTTCCATAAGCTCCAGACCGGGAATACCGTGAGTTTCAATCGCTTGACGATCCATTTCCTGCATTTCACCGGCGGTTACGAGAATCATCTGATACTCCGTTTGAAATGATCTAAAGTGATCTAAAATGCCTAAAATGCCTAAAATTATGGATATTGAACATATGATAAAAAAGACAGAATTCCACAACTTTAGGCATTTTAGCTCATTTTAGGCATTTTAGGCACTTTGAGTATTTTGGTTACCGTTGCTTACTCATAATATTTGTATTATGCCGTTGAAAGCCTACAACGCCCGTATGAGATCAATCATTTCTTTGACGGCCTTTTCCATGCCCGTCATAATCGCCCGCGAAACAATACTGTGCCCGATGCTGAATTCATCAATTTCTTCGAGGCCGCTGAATGCTTTGATGCTCTTGTAGCATAACCTGCGCCCGGCCTTTACATTAAGTTTGAGTTTGTGTGCCAGTTTGATGGCATCTACAATCGTTAAAAATGCACGATGCCGTGTTCGGGATGTCTTGGCCTCGCAGTAGGCACCGGTATGAATTTCGATAATTCCGGCATTGGTTCGGTGGGCCTGTTTGAGCTGTTCGGGTTCCGGATCGATTAAAATTCCCACGGGGATGCCACTGTTTTGCAAGGTATCAACGGTTTCGGTTATTTCCTCTTTATGTACAACCAGATCCAGACCGCCACCGGCGCTAAATTCCTCCCGTTTTTCAGGCACCAGGGTTACATGGTCCGGTTTGATATCCAGGGCCATGCCAACCATCTCGGTGGTTGAAGCCATCTCCAGGATCAGTTTGCTTTGTATCGTCTGGCGCAGGATTCGAACATCGCGATCGGTGATATGGCGTCGATCTTCCCGCAAGTGGACGACAATACCATCGGCGCCTGCCATTTCGGCCAGAACCGCGGCAGTCACCGGGTCGGGAAAAGAACTTTTCTCGGCTTCCCTCAAAGCAGCCACATGATCTACCTTAACCGCTAAACCGGCCATATGGTAACCTCCCTTTTACCTAAGGTGTTTTGGGTTTCGTTTTTAGTGTTTGGTATGAAATATATGATTCTATATCTGTCTGTTAGAGTACTAAACACTAAACACAAAATACTAAACACTCTCGTAAACAGGCTACTTTACTGAATTTTTGTGAGTTTATCAAATTATTAAGAAGGATTATTTAAGTAATTTCAACAACTCATCTGCTTTTTCTTCCATTTTCCTGGCTTCGGCTGCGCTATGCTCATGATCATAGCCCAGAAGGTGCAAGGTTCCGTGAATGAGAAGCTGGTCAAAGCGGTCTTGCATACTGATACCGGCGCTTTGCGCTTCCCGTTGGGCGGTGTCGATTGAAATCACAACATCACCCAGAAGGTTGGGAGCAATGTCTGAGAATGGACCCTGGCGCATAGAAAATGCGATCACATTTGTCGGGCCTTCGCGGTT
>JASFIX010000174.1:0-7706 GCA_050122435.1 Desulfobacterales bacterium | reverse complement strand
CAGGGGTTGCACCACGCGTTGCCCCATCGCCACTGCACAGCCGCTGCCCTGGAAGGTCTGAGTGTACATCTGGGGATGCTCCAGCCAGCTGGTGATCGGGAATACGTAATCGGCCAGCATGGACGAGGGGGTCATCCACTGCTCGGCGGCAATAAAAAGCTCCAGATTGGTACTTTTTAGCGCCTTGTAAATTCGTTTGGTATTGGGATAGGCGATTAAAGGATTACAGGCGCCGCAGATCAATGCTCTGACCGGATAAGGTTTTTGATCGAGAATGGCCGTCCAGACAGCCGGTTCGTGGCAGCCGGGTAAAAAACCGGCCGACAGCCCCTTGTCATACCAGTAAGGTTTGGAAACTTCTTGAACCATCTCATAACCCGGAAAACACCACAGTTTGTGATCCTCGGCACCCAGTTGCTTTTTGCGCTGCTCAGATGGCAGCATATCCATATGCTCCATCAGAGCACCGTAGTTGGCTTTCTCGCAGGGACCTGATAGCATATCGCCGCCGATCACATCCAGATTGCCGGTGATGGCCCGCAAGATACATTTGGCCTGGGTGATGCTGGTGACATTTATGCCCTGCATATCCGTTTTTACACCCCAGATGATCGATGCCGGATTGCGGGTGGCATAAAGCCGGGCGGTTTGGACGATTTGTTCTTCTGAAACCCAGGTTATCTCGGCAACTTTTTCAGGTGGGTATTGTTTCACCCGTTCCTTAAGCTGCTCAAAGCCATGGCACCATTTTTCAACAAAGTTCTTGTCATACAGGTTTTCTTCGATAATGACGTTCAACCAGCCCAACGCCAGGGCCGCGTCTGTGCCGGGGCGCAGTCTTATCCAGTGATCGGCCAGTCGGGCGGTAGTCTCCGAATATTTGGGGTCAATGACGATATATTTAGTGCCTTTGCGTTTGGCTTTAATATGCTGAGGGAAAATGCAGGCAAAGGCCTCGGCGGGGTTGCCTCCCCAGATGACGGCGCATTTACAGGGCTCCTTGACCGCCCGGCTGGCGCCGGCGCCATAGACAGCGGCGTGAATCTGACGGCTGACCACCGAACACCATTGCCCGGCATTGGCGTGATTGGGGCTTCCAAAAAGATTCATGAATCTGACTTTGAACATCTCTGAGAAACCCCGGCCGGTGCCACCGACACTGGCGACGGTTTCGGCACCGCTCTCGTTTCTAATTTGGTCCAGTTTGGCGGCAATTTCATCCAGGGCATCTTCCCATGAAATTTTTTCCCATTTACCTTCGCCGCGTTTGCCCATGCGTTTCAGGGGGGTGTTGAGACGATCTTCATGGTAAAGGTGTTCGATGAAGGCTTTTGAGCGTTCGCAGATCCAACCCTGGTTTACGGGATGGCCGGGTTCCCCCTTTAGTTTGACGACTTTGCCGTTTTCTACGGTCGCCAGAACCCCCGCTTGAAGCCAGCAACCGAAACACAGGGCACGCCTTACTTCAGAATTAGTAGATTTTTCCATTAAGTCTCCTTAGCGTTTCGAAAATTCCTTTCCGGGTGACTTTAGCCAGAAGCGATCCGGATGTCTTTGTTTGCCATAGCCACAAACATCATCCATCCACAGAAAAAATGGGTTTAGTCGGGGCAGGGTTCGCACCCCCCACCTGACCATATCGTGCAACCACCCGGGGGGTTTGTTGAACGGACAGGATCGGATACAATTCGAACAATCCGTTCCGTTTGCCGCCCAGAAAGCCAGGCAGGTTTCCGCATTGATCGGCCAGCGAAACAACCCCTCGCGGTTGGATATATTGTTCGGTTTATCGGTGGGTTCTCCGTAGCGGATTGACTGGCTGGGACATTTTACGGCGCATTTTTCGCATTGCATGCAAAAATCCCAGACACCGAATTCAATGGGTCGGTCCGGGACCAGCGGCAGATCGGTAAGCACTTTGGCCAAACGGACTCGAGGGCCAAAGGCCGGAGTAATCAGTAAACCGTTGCGCGCCAACTCTCCCAGGCCTGCATCGATGGCCAGCGGAATGCTGCAGGCGGTGTCATTGCCGCAGGCGACCGCCTGATATCCCAGTCCTCTGATATAATGGGCAAGCAAGCCGGCGCTAAACGCCATTTTGGAATACCCCAGGCCCGTTGCCGCTGAAGACGGGCTTGTCGGGGAGCAGCCGATGGCTTTATAATCCATCTCAATTGCGACGACAACGGCATATTGATAGGCATCGGGCACCTCATTGGGCGTCGATTTCTGATCCCGAAGCGGGTAGGCAGCCGAATACACCCAGCGCCGGTCCAGTTTGCAGACGCCGACCAAAGCGGCGCCAAAGAAAGTGGCAACCTTTTTTATGCCGTTCGTTAGTTCGGCAAGATTATCCGTTTCAATTTTAAGCCCCGGCGGGACCAGTGGATATTCGTAAATTTGATCCCATTGCCAGGCATACATGCCCATCCGGCCTCCGGCCACACCCTGGGCAAAAATATTTTCCAGGTGCCAGGATGCATTTACCATGGCCTGGCCTTTTAGCTCGTAACCCGGTTTGTCTTTAGGCGGAACTTCGGTCATGTAGAATTTCTTGCCCAGGTCCAATTGGGCTTCATCCCAAAACGGCCGGCAGAACATCTCGTTTTTCTGATCAAACGGGGTTACATGCCCAACCACATAACGGCTGGCGCCCTGTTCAACGAATCTTGCTTTCATTATGATGTCACCTCATCGCCGGGCTGTTCGGATCTGAAATCAACGGTCTGATCACATATGGATAAAATATTATCAAGAAGTGCCAAGGGCAGGGTATCCAACAGTCATTCCGGTGTAGACGGGAATCCAGGCGCCTTTAAACTGGACTCCCGCTTGCCAGACTGTTTCGTAATTGAAAAAAGGTGCATATTGCTGTTTTGTCATTCCGGACTTGATCCGTAATCCAGCTCAGTTTCAGGGTCTTAGGTTTCTGGATGCCGGATCAAGTCCGGCATGACAGACCGGATTCAAGTACTTTTTTGAATTATGACATCGTCTGTCCTGCGGGAGTGACAATCGTTTTATAACATATTTATTAGGACGCAACACTGGTAGACTAAAGCATTTTCGCCGGAAGCCACAATGCCAACTGCGGGATCAACATCGTTAAAATAAGGACGATCAGTTGGATTAAGACAAATGGCGGTACGGCTTGCCAGATATTTTTTGTATGGATTTCCGGCGGCGCCACTCCTTTCATTAATATTAAAGCCCAGCCAAAGGGCGGGGTTAAATAGGCAACCTGCATGTTGAGGATAAATACGATGGAAAACCAGACCGGATCGAAACCGAGATAAACAGCGATAGGGATGAAGATGGGCGCGCAAATAGTTAATACGGCGTAGTCATCCATAAACATGCCGAAGATGAGCAAAATGACTTGCATGGCGATCAGGATGAGCCAGCGATTTACCGGTAAGGCCTGGACAATACCCATGACCATGTCCTGGGCGCCCGCACTGGTGTAAACCACTCCGAAAAGCGTGGCTGCGACCAGGATCCACAATGCCAGGCCGCTTATTTTCATCGTCTCGATACATGAATCGGAAATGACTTTCCAATTTGCCCGGCCATAAATAACGCAGACCAAAAAGGCGCCGAATGCCCCGACACCGGCAGCTTCGGTTGGTGTCGCAATACCTAAAAATATGGAACCCAAGACCAGAACAACCAGCAAAGACGGCAGAACGATATCTTTGAGGGAAATCCAGCGGTCCTTCCAGGTAGTTTCCTCGACCGCTCTGGGGGCAAGTTCGGGTTTGAGGTAGCATATGACAAGGATATAAATGATATACAAACTTGCCGTTATAAAACCGGGGATGGCGCCCCCGAAGAAGATTTTCCCGATCGAAATGCGTGAGATGTATGCAAAAATAATCATGATGATGCTGGGCGGGATGATTTCTCCCAGAACACCACCGGCCATTACACTGCCGAGCGCCAGGGATTTGTTGTAGCGCTGTTTGAGCATGGCCGGCACCGCAATAAGGCCCATGGTGAGGATGCCCGGACCGAATCCGCCGCACATGGCCAGCGCCACACACACCCCAACGGAGACAATTGCGAGACCGCCTCTTATGCCCGAAAGCCACCGATTAAGCGCACGAAACAGACGATCTGAAATACCGGAGTGGATTAAAAAGTTTCCCATGAGAAGAAACAGGGGAATGGTGATCAGGCCGGGGTCGGTTATCTGGCGATATGTGGTGGTAGCCACGATAAATAAATCATTGGGGCCGCCGATCAAAAAGGTTATCAGCACGCTGATGCCGCCAAGCGCAAAAACGACCGGAACGCCTAAAGCCAAAAGAATCAGTAATCCGCCAAACAACAAAACCGTAGTCAGTTCGATGCTCATATGAAACATTCCTTCATGATCACGTTCGATTTCGCCACGTAAACGTTCAAATGGGTTCAATCGTCGCTTCTGCGAAAAGCGGCAATACCTTCAAGCAAGAACAAAAAAGCTACAACGGGAATCAGCAGTTTAAAGGGGTACCATGGGATTCGAAATGCCCCGGCAGCCTTTTCGTTCATCATTAATGAGTTCCAGCCCATCCAGGCACCCTGCCAGACCAGCACCCCCATAAATGAAATAAAGGCCAACAAACCGATCCATTTGGCGACCGTTTTCAATCCCCGCGGGAAGTGATCGTATAATATTTCTATGCGGATATGCTCGCCTTTAAACAGGGTATAAACTCCCGCAAATAGGATAAAAACGCCGAAGAGCTGTCGATTTAAAAGCCATCCCCAGACCAGCGGCCGGTTAAATACATACCGGGCAACAACGTCCGCTGTGGTAATCAGCATGATGATAAAGACCAGATAGCATGTTATTTTGGCTGCTTTTTCTGCGATGACATCAATCCAACCGAAGAACGATTTTTCGGGTTTAGACATACGGTGAGACCTTCAGGTGTGGTTAGAGGTGTTCACATCAGGTTAATTCTTAAATAACCAGGAGGGTGAAATGCACCCTCCTGGTCGGAATTTTATGCAAATATCAAAGCGTATTTTTGTTGAATAACTATTTTAAGGTTTTTCTCCAGGCTTTGATTATGTCGATACCTTTAGCTGCAGCCGCGTCTCGCTCGGCAATCTTATCCCATATTTGATAGGCTGCTTCTTCATGCTTTTTATCGCAGGCAGCATCGATCGGGCTGTTGATGACCTTGCCGGCTTTTACCAGTTCGGCGTTTTTCTTCAGCTCACCTTCATAGATCTTGTTGAGGTCGTGAAAATACTGTTCGGCCGCAGCGCTCAGCGCCTTTTTGAGGTCATCCGACAACTCATTCCAGGTATCCATATTCATCAGGATGTGTCCCGGAACCACGTCGTTCTGTCCCCCCAATATTCGATAAGGCGCCACTTCATGCCAATTTAGACCGGTGGTGGCACTGACATCCCACTGAGAGGCATCGATGGTGCCGAGCTTCAGTCCCATGTAAGTTTCCTCACCGCTAATGTAAGTGCCGCGGGCCCCTAAGGCATTATAATAGTCAGACCATGATCCTTCCACTCTGATTTTCATTCCTTTAAGATCGTCGCAAGTGGCCACTTTTTTGGTGGACATGGTGAAAATAGGGCCGTATGAATGGACATCCAACCAGTAGAGGCCCTGCTTGGCGTATTCCTCACGCAGCAGATCCGCAAACCCGGTTTCCAAAAAGAAGCTGCGAATCGCCTCGCCGGCCTGATAAACATCCGGTTCACCGGGAAGATTGTAGGCATAGGGTAGGCCAAATTCCACTTCGCCGATCGGAACGATCCCGCCCCACATGGCGGCAACCGCATGCAACATGGTCAGCGTGCCTTTTTGAGTCGCCTCAAACAGATTCTCGACCGGCACAATCTCAGGCGCTGCGAATACCTGGATCTTTATGCGACCCTTGCTGTTTTTATCGGCTGCAGCGGCAAATTCTTTTAACAACTCCATGGAAAGATCACCGCGCGGGTAGGCAGATTGAATCTTCATGCGATAAACTTTATCGGCTGCCTCGGCGGTTAAACTTCCAAAGGTTATACTGATGACAAAAGACGCTGCGACCAGTAAAGCGCCTAGCAGAAATACTTTTTTCGCTTTCATATTCTACCTCCTTATTTGATAATTATTGCATCATTTCATAAATAGATTTTCTGACGTATCACCCCCCTTACAATTCACTGAAATCGTACGAGTTTGTATGAATACAAATTGATAGTCTAATTACGGTATAATAACTAAACATCGTTTATTTCATATCGGGCGCTGTTCTGTCAACTGGGAAGTCGGATAGGGCCCACAAAGGCCTCGACCTTGACTTCGACCAAACGGTCTACGCGTGCGAGTCTGTTAATTTCCACCATGGTGATGACCGGTCGGATGTCTTTGAACCACTCGATATCGGCATTTAAGCAATCCTGACCGTAAGCGATGTCGTTGACATAAAAGTGTACGCGCAGCACATGGCGTATGGCGCCGCCGCCGGATAATTCTCGCGTCTTAAGATTTCCACGGGATGTCCTGCACGCAGAGAATGCCCCGACCCGATCTGGCCGGGCCAAAACATCCATTACACGAAATACAGGTGGCTTTCCGCAAGTCACCGGATTGCCAGCGTTTAATCAGCAGCGGCTCTCGAATAAAGGGCCGACACATGGCGATATAATCCATGATGCCCTCATCCACCAGGCGTTCGGCCAAAAGGTATGAGCGAATGCCTCCTACTAAGATGACCGGTGCCTTGCCCAATTTCTTTAACGCCCGGGAGGCTTTGCGAAAATAAGCTTGATCCCGATCAAAAGTGATCTCCTTGCGAGAGGGAATACGACGTCCGGAAAAAAATGTTCCCCCACTGACCTCGATGGCATCAATACCCCCATCACTCAGCATGAGGGCGACCTGTAGAAAATCTGTCAGGGACAAGCCATTTTCCAAAAAATCTTCAGAGTTGACCTTAATCAGGATTGGATAATTGCGTCCGACAACCTGGCGGACGTTACGCAGCACTTCCAAAATAATGCGGGCCCGGTTTTCCACAGAACCGCCGTATTCATCCGTGCGCTGATTAATGGCCGGTGATAGAAACTGGCTGAGCAAATATCCATGGGCGGCATGGATTTGAACACCGTCAAAACCCGCTGCTTTGGCGCGTTGGGCAGCTTGACTGAATGATCTCACAACCTGTTGGATGTCGTCTATGGTCATTTCCTTTCCCGGAGACGCGACCAGGCCCTCTCCGGTCGAGGGGCCAATGGGCATTGTGTCGGTCAATTGCGGTTCAGCTTTCAAACCGCCGTGGGCAAGCTGCATCATGATGCGGCCGCCTTCTCGATGGACCGCTTTGGTCATTTCGGTTAAGCCGTCGATGCGCTCGTCTTTGTCCACACTCAGCTGGTAGGGTGTGGCCTGGCCGGCCGGGTGCACATAGGTATGTCCGGTGATGATCAGGCCCACGCGGCCTCTGACAAGTTCGACCATGCGGTCTACCAGTTCAAAGGTACAGCCGCCATTTTCATCGGCCAGTCCTTCCCAGGTGGCGGAACGGATGAAGCGATTGGCAAGCTCGAGATCTTTTAACTGCGTGTGCTCGAAAAGCTTCGGCATTCTGGCAATATCCTGACGATTGAAAACGGATCTACAGTTTGCGGTCGAGATCAAACCATGGAATACAGCTGTCCAGCCAAAGCCACCAACGGTTGTTATAAATTAAAAGCTCATCTAA
>JASFIX010000173.1:0-7749 GCA_050122435.1 Desulfobacterales bacterium | reverse complement strand
AGCAAAACTGGCAGCCGATCAGGCTGATCTTCAAAAGGCGAAGCTGAATTTGGAGAGAACTGAAATCAAAGCGCCGTTTGACGGTCGCGTTGATGAGGAAAATGTCGATATCGGCCAATACGTTGCAACCGGTCAGCCGCTGGCCACACTTTTTTCAACCAACCAGGCGGAGATTGTGGTGCCCTTCGAGGACGAGGACCTTTACTGGTTTCACGTACCCGGGTTTACCCCGGGTGACGAACCAGGGTCGGTCGTAAGCGTCAGCACCCGCGTTGCCGGTAGAGAATCCTTTTGGCCGGGTAGGGTCGTTCGGGCCGAAGGCAAGCTCGATGAGCGCACGCGCATGATCAATGTGGTTATCCGTGTAAACAAGCCCTATGAAACCAAACCGCCGTTGGCCGCCGGATTATTTGTTGCGGTGGAGATCAAAGGTCGTACGCTGGAAAATGCGATTATGTTGCCCCGGGCGGCCTTACGTGAAAACAATGTGGTCTGGGTGGTGGATAAAGACGGTCAGTTGACTTTTCGCCAGGTGAGTGTTGCCCGTCTGACACCCGAGGCGGCGCTTCTCGAAGGGGGGCTTAAAGACGGCGAAATGGTTGTGGTCTCATCGCTTAAAGCGGTGACAGACGGCATGAGGGTCCGTTTCCGTTCGCCACAGGAGGCGAATGCATCATGAAAACTGTGATTGCCTGGTTTGCCGGAAATCATGTTGCCGCGAATCTGTTAATGATATTCCTTCTGCTGGCCGGTACGATCACCGGCCTGACCATGAAAGTGGAAGTCTTTCCCGAAACCGATCTGGATATCATTATAATTAAGACTGAATATCCCGGCGCTTCTCCTTCTGAAGTCGAAGAGGCTATCCTGCGCCGCATCGAAGAAAAGATTGCCGGGTTGGCCGGTATCAAACGCATTGATTCCAGGGCCCGCGAAGGGTGGGGCACCGTCACCATCGAGGTCATCAAGGGCTGGGATCAGAAAAAGCTTTTGGAAGAGGTCAAGGCAGAGGTTGACCGCATCACCACACTTCCGGATGAGGCTGAAAAGCCAGAAGTCCGAGAGGTTACGCGGCTCAGCCGGGTGATCAATGTCGCTGTGTACGGGGATGCCGATGAAAGAACCATTAAACATCTGGCCGAGCGGATCAAAGACGACATCACCAATCTACCGGGCATCACCCTAGCGGAATTGCGAGGTATTCGTAAAAACGAGGTGTCCATTGAAATTTCAGAAGCGATGTTGCGCCGTTATGAGCTCACCCTGGGTCAGGTGGCCGAAGCCGTGCGCAAAGCCAGCCTGGATCTTCCGGCAGGTCGTATTAAAACATCCGGCGGCGAAATTTTAATCCGCACCAAAGGCCGCCGTTATTTTGCCGAAGATTATCGCGATGTAGCGGTTATTACCCGTCCCGATGGCAGCAAAGTCACCCTGGGGCAAATTGCCGACTTAAAGGACGACTTCGAAGATGTCGATATCAGTGCCAGATTTCAGGGCAAAGCCGCTGCGACGATTGCTGTTAACCGTGTGGCCGATCAAAATGCATTAACGGTGGCCAAAACCGTCAAAGGCTATATTGAAAAAATACGACCCAGTCTGCCGGAAGGTCTAAACGTTAGTTTTTATAGGGATTATTCCAGAATATTAAAAAGCCGTTTAGAACTATTGTTAAGAAATATGGCCATCGGTCTAACCCTGGTTGTCTTGCTTCTGGGCGTGGTGATGAATTTGCGTCTGGCTTTCTGGGTAACCCTCGGCATACCGATCTCCTTCGCTTTTGGTGTATTGCTGCTGCCGCAATTTGATATCTCCATCAATATGATTTCCGTATTTGCATTTATCATGGTGCTGGGTATCGTGGTCGATGACGCCATCATTATCGGTGAAAATATATATCGCAAGCAGGAAGAAGGATACGGCCCCTTAAAGGCGGCCGTGGAAGGGGCCCTGGAGGTGGGTCGCCCGGTCATTTTTTCGGTGCTGACCACCATGGTCGCTTTCTGGCCCTTGCTGCTGGCCGGTGGCCGCACGGGCAAATTGATGCGTAATCTTCCGATCGTGGTTATCCTGGTTCTATTGGGTTCATTGATCGAGTCGCTGTTTATTTTGCCCTCACATCTGGAGCGCAGTGCCAGCAAGGCCACCCGGCATGAAGGCGCCCGTCCGAAAGAAAAGCGGTTCTCGCGCTGGTTAAAACAGTTTATTAACGGGCCCTATATGCGGGTGGTCGATTTTTGCCTGCGGTGGCGTTACGCAACCCTGGCCCTCGCAATCGCGCTGCTGACGATCAGTTACGGGATCTGGCATGCAGGATGGGTAAAATTTACCTATTTCCCCAGGGTCGAGGGCAATACCATGCGCACCTATGTGACCATGCCGGTGGGCACCCCTGTTGAACGCACCTGGGAGGTGATCCGCCAGATGGAGCAGACCGCACTGGAAACCATATCAGAAGCCGAGAAAAAGCGCCCCAAAGATGCCCCTCCCCTTTTGCAATACAGTATGGTGCAGGTCGGCAGACATTGGGGCCGGGGCGCCACTGAAGGGACTGGCGGTCATCTGGCTCAGGCCTGGATTAACCTGGTAGACAGCGAATACCGGGACATCAGTACGGCCGAACTCACACGGCGTTGGCGCCGCAAAGTCGGTTCAATTCCGGACGCCGAAACGATAACATATCGCAGCGAAATCCATACGGCCGGCAATCCCATCGAAGTCCACCTGTCTTCCGATGATCACGACCAACTGTTGGCGGCTGCCGTCGCTTTGAAGATGGAGTTACGCAGCTATCCCGGCGTTTTTGATGTCGGCGATAGTTTTCTGCCGGGTAAGAAGGAAATGCAGCTCAAGCTGAAACCTGCTGCCCGCAGCCTGGGATTAAGCCTGGAAGATCTGGCTCGACAGGTACGGCATGCCTTTTACGGTGCCGAGGCCCTGCGCATGCAGCGGGGTAAAGACGAGGTCAAAGTAATGGTTCGCTATCCCGAGAGCGAACGCCGGTCTCTGGGATATGTTGAAAATATGCGGATACGGACGCCCGCTGGCGCCGAGGTGCCATTTAATCAGGTAGCGCAGGTGGATATCCAGCAGGGCTATGCAACCATCGAAAGAGCCCAGCGCTATCGCGTGGTAAAGGTCTCTGCCGACGTGGAAGAGAATGTGACCAACGCCAATGAGGTTCGAAATCAATTGACAGCGGATTTCCTGCCGGACCTGAAAGCCCGCTATCCAGGTCTGCGTTATACGATTGAAGGCGTGGGTAAACAGCAGAAGGAGACCTGGGCGGACGTATTTAACGGATTCGGGATTGCGTTGTTTGGCATTTATGCCCTGTTGGCCATTCCGTTTCGGTCCTTCAGCCAGCCCCTGGTGGTTATGGCTGCCATACCCTTTGGTTTTGTCGGGGCCTTATCCGGGCACCTGATTATGGGATTCAATTTAAGTATCCTGAGCATCTTTGGCATGGTCGGTCTGGCCGGCGTTGTGGTCAATGATTCCCTGGTGTTGGTTTATGCTGCCAATCGCTTGCAGCGTGCGGGTGACAGCGCCCATGATGCCGTCATTAAAGCCGGCTGTTTGCGCTTCAGGGCCATTTTGCTGACATCCTTAACCACGTTTGCCGGACTCTCCCCCATGATTTTCGAGCGCAGCGTTCAGGCTCAGTTTTTAATTCCAATGGCAATCAGTCTGGGCTTCGGTGTTTTATTCGCCACCTTCATCACGCTGCTTCTGGTCCCGTGCGGCTTTATGGTCCGGGAAGATATCCTCCATTTGGTGAGTGCCATCAAAGCCAAATTGATTTCTAGTCCTTCCTCATAAGTCATTTCAAAGGTCGAACGATCCGTCTTGTAATGGATTCACCGCAGAGACGCAGAGGGCGCAGAGAAAATTTCTTTATAAAAAACTCTGCGCCCTCTGCGTCTCTGCGGTGAGCTAAAAACGAATCAAGCTTAATGGGCTCTGGCGGGTTTTGTCCGGGTTTCCCGGTCGGCGACCTCTGGGTCGATGCGCCAGGTGATAATGGGCGAAAGCGTGTAAAGCAGCATGTAAGCCAGGCAGGCCTGGCCGTAATAGGGCGTAAATACAGTCAAGATGACAATCAGTGATGCGCGTCCAAACCAGGGATGCCGGCTCATGAAGCGACCCAAATGCAGATAACGGATCGGGTAAGCATTCATCAGTATTGCGGCCAGGATCACCAATCCGAAGCAGATCATTCCCCAAAACCGTATCCAGTCTGAGGCGTTATTGACCGCCTGACCAAAAAGGATTAAGCCCGACATGACCAGCAAAGCGGCAGCCGGTGTGGGCATGCCTTTGAAGAATCCGGGAATGGGAGATTTGTCCAAAGTAAAATAGATCAACCGCGCGATCCCCAGCAGCGCATACAGCCAGGCAATCAAACCGACCGGCAATTTCTGAATGAACGGATCCGGATAGCCGGCAAATATGATATAAAATATCCAGGCCGGTGCAATACAAAAGCTGACGGCATCTGATATATCGTCGAGCAGACCTCCAAAATTGATGGCTTTTTTCGGCTTCTCCTTCTCAATGGGTTCCGTCAGGCCCAGTTTACGCGCCACGGCGCCGTCGAGCTTGTCAAATAATGCGGCACCGATCAAAAACAAAGATGCTTCCCGAATTCGCCATTGATAGGCAAAAAATACGGCCAGCATCCCCATCATTGCATTCATGACAGTCAATGCGTTGGGAAAGAAAGCCAGAATCCGTCGACGCAGCGGCTCATTCCCCAGACACAGTTCATCCAAACATAATGTCCCATATTTTCGGACGTATCCCGCAATTGATCCGAAATTAATGATCAAGAATATGATTTCGATAAAGAATAAACCCCGCAGCGGCAAATTTCCCAGCCAGGATATCCAGAAATAAATTTTTGAAGGCGGGCCCTCCGGCACATAAAACGCATAGGCATAAAGCAGGGCGCCGACCGGAGCGGCGACAATCGTCCGCAGGCGGGTAAACTCTTTGTATTCAGGTTCCTGGTCGTTGCGGACAGCGAAACCGCGCATGAAGTGTGCGAAATTATCCCGGATGAGGACGGTTACTGCTAAAAACAATACCAGAATGGCATGCAGCATTTCCCCTCTGGTGGGGTCCGGTGAACTGTAGTGAACCCGCCACATGACACCGACTGCCACCAGCGGAAAAATAATGGAGTAGACCAATTTATCCATCAGGCGGTCGGCCAGTTGCTCGAGCCGGGGATGCAGCTCAAAGCGTGCAGCAAACCAGCCATCGACCAGGTCAAAGCTCATAGAGATAAATAACAGCAAAACGCCAATGGTATACAGAATCGGACTCTGCGTCCACATAACGACAACGGCGCAGATCAATCCTGCAAACACCAGGGGCGGGCGCCCGTAAACAAAAAGCGCCGTTATTTTCTGTGAAATGATTTCCTTCTTGGTCATGTCGATTTAAATTGTATCTGCAGCTAACCTGGAATTCCTATGAAACCGGTTGCGCCGCTTCGGGGATTGCGTTCGATTCGGTTCACAGAGATTGCAGTGCAGATATAGATGACGATGCTATTATTCGTTTCACGTGGTACTAAATGAACCCGATGAACGCGGCTTTTTATTCGTTGAGGATTGCCATAATAGAAGATCTGCCAAAACCTGTCAAGAATGCTTGTGATGCTTTGCCTTCTGCGGTGGTTTCTGATAATGCAATTGGAGTCGCCGAGGTCAAAAACTCGGGAAGTCGTAGCTGGAAGCCACTCCCACGATTTGATTTGTCACCTCAATAGCTTTTTGATTAAATATAGATTGTGGAATCCCGCTCAACGGGAGATCAGAAACGGTCGTTGTTTATGTCAAAGTCGGTTTATAAAAAAGTCGGAATCGCCTCACTGATCATGATGGCCTCAGTTTTTCTGAGCCGGCTTTTCGGATTTTTTAGGCTGATGATCATTGCCTATGTTGGCGGGCGCAGTGGTGAAGTCGATGCCTATCAGGTTGCCTTTGTCATTCCTGAGATTTTGAACCACATTGTCGCCAGCGGTTTTCTCTCGATTACATTTATCCCGATATTCTCGCGCTACCTGGCGGCCGATGAAGAAAAGAAGGGGTGGGAAATTTTTTCCATCATTTTAAGCTGTTTTGGTACGCTTCTGATTTTACTTATCTTTATCGGGATGATATTTACGCCTGAGATTGTGGCGCTGGTTGCCCGTGGGCGCACGGACCCCGTTTTTCGACTGCAGGTCATTCGGATGACACGCATTATTTTGCCCGCTCAGTTTTTCTTTTTTGCCGGCGGGCTCTTTATGGCCGTTCAATTTGCCAAAGAGAAATTTTTGATACCCGCGCTGGCACCGCTTTTCTATAATCTCGGAATTATTGCCGGAGGTCTTTTGCTGGGTCCTAAACTGGGAATGGAAGGTTTTTCCTGGGGGGTTCTGCTTGGTGCGTTTGTCGGAAATTTTGGTCTTCAGTGCTGGGGAGCCAGAAGGATCGGCATGCGATATTCACCGATTTTTGATTTCAGCCACCCGGATCTGAAAAAATATATCAAGCTCACCCTGCCGTTGATGCTCGGGCTGACCCTGTTTTTTTCCATGGAAATTTTCATGAAATTTTTCGGCAGCTATCTGCCGCCGGGCGGCATTGCAGATTTAGAATACAGCCTGCGAACCGTGCTTCTTTTGGTCGCCTTTTTTGGCCAGGCCTTAGGCGTGGCTTCCTATCCGTTTATGGCCCGTCTGATTGCCGAAAATAAATTGGCAGAAATGAACCAATTGCTAAATGACACCCTGCGCTACCTGTCCCTAGTGATTCCTTTTTCGGTGCTGATCATGGTGCTTCGGAACGAGGTGATCTTAATGTTGTTTCAGCGCGGAAAATTTGATGCCGCCGCAACCGGTCAGGCGTCTGTCGTGCTCATTTTTTTTCTGATTGGCGCTTTTGCCTTTGCGGCTAATACCATTGTACCCCGTGGTTATTACGCCATGCAGGACACACTTTTCCCAGCAATTTATGCGACCATTGCGGTGATATTCAGCATCCCGTTGTATCTGGCCGGATTAAATATTCTGGGTGCCCGGGGAATTGCACTGGCAGTTTCGTTGTCCGCCATATTCCAGGTGTACCTCTTATATGTATTCTGGAATAGGCGTACCAAAAACAAAGGAAGTCGTGCTGTGTATGTGACGTACCTGAAAATGTTTTTTCTCAGTGCACTGCTGGGAATTTTCATGGCCGGGTTTAAGTTAAAGGTCCTGGGCGGGATTGATTCGGCAACATTTACCGGCAGTCTAGTGGTTGCGGTAATAACCGGAATCGTTTTTATGGGCGTCTTGTTTTTGGGCGGTTACCTCCTTAAAATTAAGGAGATCAAAGAAGTGATCCATCGGGTAAGAGCTAAATTGACTGGCGGCTAAAGTGCCGCTTGATAACGAGGACGACGACGAGTACGAAGGTGGATCAACGCTACCTGATCTCTTCCTCGTAATCCTCCTCGTCCTCGATAATCTGATTTTTGAAATCGATTCAAGAATTCTTACCATATATTGACGGACAACATTTGAACCGGCATCGAAAACTCATCTGATCGAGGGCCTACCAGCGAATCAGCGCACTACCCCAGGTCAATCCACCGCCGAAAACCGGCAAACAGACTAAATCATTGGGCTTGATGCTTCCGTCGCGGACCGCTTCATCCAGAGAAATGGCACAGGAAGCCGAAGAGATATTGCCGTATTTGTGCAGTGTCATATAAAAG
>JASFIX010000172.1:0-7777 GCA_050122435.1 Desulfobacterales bacterium | reverse complement strand
TAAAGAGGTTTTCAAAACCTTGACGGTTTTTAGGATCAATGGTCACGATAAACCGGCCGGCCGACTCTGAAAACATCACCTGATCATTACGATCCAGATCATCCAGCGGCGCTCGATCCAGTTCGACCTGCATGCCGAGGTTCCCGCCCATGGCAATCATCGCCAGATGTACAGCCATACCGCCGCGGTAGATGCCATGAGCAGAGGCCACGATTCCCTCGGCGATGGCCCGGCTCAAAGCCCGGTAGGTTTCCAAAAACGCATCGGATCGGACCCGGGGAACATTTAAGCCAACTTCAGCCAAGTGGGCATAATATTCCGAACCGCCGAGCTCGTTGCAGGTGGTGCCCAAAACATAGACCAAATCCCCGGCAGCTTTGCTGTCCATCGTTATACAGCGACTGATATCATCAATAACCGATATGGCGGAGAATTGAAGGGTTTCCAGCGCAGAAACTTTATGCATTTCACCATATCGGCCGGGCAGATAACCATCTACATACATACTGTCTTTGCCGGAAAGCAGCGGAATTTCATAGGATTGGCACATATCTCTTAAAGCCCAGCATGCCCGTACCAGTTGAGCCGCCTTCAATTTGCCGTCCGGGTTGTCAATCGGATGGTATTGGATATTGGGCCAGCAAAAATTATCCACTCCGCCGATATGGTTCAGGTCGGCGCCAACCGCCACCAGGCGCCGAACCGCTTCATCGATACTGCAGGCGGCCATGTGGTAAGCATCGATGGCCGAATACGCCGGCAGCAGGGCCTGGGTAAATGCCAGTCCTTTTAGTGAATTCAGTACCGGGCGAACAACAGATGCATCACTGGGGATATCCCGCTCGGCACCCACCAGCGGTTTGATCACACTGCCCCCCTGTACTTCATGATCGTATTGCCGGGTGACCCATTCCGTAGAACAGATATTGGGGCGCGCCAGCAAATCCAGCAGCAATGTTTCAAAATCATCCGGAGCGCTGATCACCGGTTCCGCCAATCCCCGTTGTTCGGGAGATGCCCACTCGGCCTCGAATTCCCACTGGGGAAAACCGGATTTAAGCAGATCCAGATCCACGTGAGCACATGTTTTGCCCTCATAGGTAATATGAAGCTTTCCGGAATCGGTATAGCGACCGATAACGGTGCTCTCAACCGCATGCTTTTGCGATAGCTGCATAAATTCAGCAAGGTCACTGGGACGAATCGCCACCGTCATGCGTTCCTGGGACTCGGAAATCCATATCTCCCACTGGTCAAGACCCGAGTATTTTAACGGCACCTTTTCCAGCTCGATTTCACAACCGTTTGAAAATCGGGCCGACTCCCCAACGGATGATGACAGTCCCCCGCCCCCATTATCGGTGATAAATCGAATCAGGCCCCTGTCGCGGGCTTCCAATAAAAAGTCATGCATTTTTTTCTGGGTGTAGGGATCGCCTATCTGCACATGCCCCGCCGGCGTGTTCTCTGAGAAGGTCTCCGAGGCTGCTGTGACGCCGTGAATGCCGTCTTTGCCCACCCTGCCCCCGCACATGATCACCAGTTCACCGGGAGATGTCCGTTTCTGTTCGGCGGGTTCTGCGTTTATCTGCGACGGCATGATGCCAACGGCGGTCACAAACACCAGACATTTTCCCAGGTATCCCGGATCAAAAATGACCTGGCCAAATGTGGTCGGGATACCGCTTTTGTTTCCGCCATCGCGTACGCCTTCAATCACACCATCCAGCAGTCGTCGGGGGTGCAAATGCGGCTTTAATTCACCACTATAATCCCGGGGACCCACACAATACCCATAGCTTCCCATGACCAGGCGCGAGCCTTTCCCGGTTCCCAACGGGTCGCGATAGACACCAACAATCCCCGTGATTGCGCCGCCGTATGCCTCCATATTCGATGGTGAATTGTGCGTTTCACCGGTAATCACATAATAGTGATCCTCATCCAACCGGCCGACGCCGGCATTGTCCCATAAAACCGAAACCACCCAGGGTTTTTGCTCCTTGAGCGCCACTGTCGGCGCTTCGATGCAGGTTTTAAATAGATTATCGACGCTTTCACTGCGGCCGCTAGACAGATCCCGGTAATGAAAAAGCCCCTGAAAGGTATTATGATTGCAGTGGTCGCTGCGCGCCTGGGAAATATACTCCAGTTCGAGGTCGGTTGGATCGACAAGCCCCACCCGGGCGCGATCTGCCTGCACCGCTTTATCCATAAAATACTCCCGGATGGTGGGAATATCGTTAGGATTCAAGGCCAGATTGCGTTCAGCGCTGATCTTAATCAGGGTATTATCACTATCGACCGGAATCGTGCGAACCGTTGGAATATGATCGAGTCGAACTTTGGGAATGACAAAACCGATTCCGCTTTTCGAATCCCAGTCTTTGGCCGGGATGATTTTCCATTGTTGGATGATATCGTTGGCCAGCAGTTCACCGGCAATTTTATCCAGATCGGCTTCCACGAGACCATTGCCTTCGATACAGTAACGCCTGGAAGTGTAAACGGATTCACCGGCCGCCAGACGGAATCCCAGCAGATCCTCAATGGCTTCAACTGCAGTGGCGCCCGGGTTGTCGCGCACCCCCGGGCGGTACCCCACCCATATGGTCCAGTCGAAAGGAAAGTCAAGCGGTTCAAAAGAGGAGAGCTGGGTAACCGGATTGGTGAAGATTTCGGTTTGGATCTGTTGAAGCTGTTCCGGGCTCAACTCCGCATCGATGGTCAAAATGTGGATCGAACGCACCCGGGACAGCTGCATCCCGAAGTAATCCAGCGCTTTTTGGCGAATCCCCTCTCCTTCAGCATCAATTAGATCGTCCTTCAGCGCAATTTCTAATCTGGCTGGCATGTGTGTTCCCTGTTTCGTCTTATTCTTAATGGCAAACGGCTATTGGTAATTGGAACGGAAAAACTTCTAATAGTAGGTGTTTAGTGTTTGGTGTTTAGTATTTAGTAAAGCGGATTTGACCTATTCGTAACTAAACACCAAATACTAAATACTAAACACTATCCCCTCTTAACTAAATATCCCTCTAAAGAACTTCATGATGTCATCTTTATACCTGAAAATATCATTATAAAAGACCAGGACAACCAATAGAAGGATAATAAATAAGCCAATTTGCTGAGCGACTTCACGGACTTTCAGGCTGACCGGATTTCCCTTGACCGCTTCAATCGAAAAGAAAAGCAGATGGCCGCCGTCAAGGATGGGTATCGGCAGCAGATTGATAATGGCCAGATTGACACTGATCAAGGCAATAAAGAAAATCAGATTCCCTATTCCCGATTTGGCCTGATCCCCGGCCATCTTGGCAATCATGATCGGCCCGCCGATGGTATCGGTTGATATATCACCGGTGACCAGCTTGCCGATGATGATCACCATCAACTCGGTGATTTTATAGGTCTGAACGAGGCTTTCCCAAAACGCCTGAAAAGGATTTAAATCCTTGGTATAGGCCTCACCCGAGGCACTGATCCCGATAATAAATCGCTGAATATCTTCGCCGAATATATTTTTAGCCGGAACCAATTCGGGTGTAATTTTAAAAACCTTTTCCGAACCCGACCGTTCAACTGTTATTTCCAGGGTTTTACCATCGCTGGCACCGATGATTTGCGTCATATCATCCCAGCTTGAAACCGGCACACCATCAATGGCGACAATCAGGTCCCCGGCCTTAATGCCGGCGGCAAGTGCCGGCGAATCTTCTCTAACCGTACCCACTGACGGTTTTAATATCATGGCGCCAGATACCAGAAAAATGATAAAAAATATGATAACTGCCAGCAAAATATTAAACACGGGACCGGCAGCCACAATGCACATGCGTTTCATCACATGTTTGTGGGTAAAGGAGATGGGGATATCGGACGGCGCTACCTCGGCATTCGGTTCTTCACCAACCATTTTAACATAGCCGCCAAGGGGAATGGCTGAAATGCGGTAATCGGTTCGTCCGATTTTCTTTCCGATCAGGCGAGGACCAAAACCCAGGGAGAATTTTTCTACCCCGACACCGAACAATCTGGCAATCAGAAAGTGTCCAAATTCATGAAAAAAAATCAGAACTCCTAAAACAACAACAAATGACAGTAGTGTTACGCCCATGGCTCAAAGTCTCGAATTAGTTTCAACATATTTAAATAATTTAATTTTAATTAATTTCGGTATTCATATCAGCAGGAATGATGGAATATTGGAAAAATGGAATAATGGGTAAAAAGCGTGAAAAAGTCGTTAAAATTAGACAGAATTCCTTTAAACTCATCATTCCAGTATTCCATCATTCCAATATTCCAGTCATAATCAATTAAGAGTTCATGCCTAGAATAAAATCTGTGGCCGCTTTTCTGGCCTGCCGGTCAGCGTCGATAATATCGCTAAGTTCCGGATTGGCGGCAACCGTATGTGCATCCATGGTCAAACTCACAATCCGGGCAATGTCACTAAAAGAAATTTCTTCTTTTAAAAACGCATTAACCGCCACTTCATTGGCGGCATTTAACACCGCCGGCATGGTTTTGCCCGTCTTGCAGGCCTTAAACGCCAGTGCCAGGCAGGGAAATTTCTCCAAATCCGGTTTCTGGAATGTTAGCCCCTGTCCATGTGAAAAATCCGGTAACGGTTGATTTAGCGGCAGGCGCTCCGGATAGGACAGCGCGTAAGCGATTGCCCCCCTCATATCCGGTATGCCCAGCTGGGCAATGATGGAGCCGTCCTGATAAGCCACCATCGAATGAATCACGCTCTGAGGATGGATAACCACTTCGATCATATCCTCGGAAACGCCAAACAGAGATTTGGCTTCAAGAACTTCCAGCCCTTTGTTCATCAAGGTCGCCGAATCGATGGTGATCTTGGGCCCCATATTCCAGTTGGGATGTTTTAAGGCCTGTGCTTTTGAGATACTGGAAAATTGGGCTGCCGGAAGGTTTAAAAACGGGCCGCCGGAAGCCGTTAGTAGAATTTTTGCTAAATCCGCTTTGCGATGCCCCTGAAGACATTGAAAAATAGCACTGTGCTCGCTGTCAACCGGAAGGATTTGAACACCTTTTTCCGCCGCTTTCCGGGTTACAATGTCACCTGCCATGACCAGCGTTTCTTTATTGGCCAATGCGATCGTCTTGCCGGCTTCGATGGCCGCCAGCGTCGGAATCAAACCGGCCGCTCCGACGACAGCAGTAATGACGATATCCACGCCAGCGGCTGTCGCCGCCGCCCGATAACCCTCATCCTCACAAAGGATTTCAACGCGGGTTCCTAACGCAAGCGCCTGTTTTAATTTATGCTTGCTGTTTTCGTCATAAACAACTGCAATCTCCGGAGCAAACTGCTCAATTTGCTTAGCCAGAAGATCCGTATTGGTTTTGGCGGCCAGTGCCTTTACCGAAAATCGTTGGGGAAACATCTCGACAATCTTTAAGGCATTGCGACCAATAGAACCAGTAGAGCCCAGTATGGAGAGGTGCTTCATTATAATTTCTGTCTATTGCCTACTAAAAATCGATCTCAAAACGCATTTAATATACATCGGTTGAGCGCCTTGTTTCGTTACCTGTTGGCCCGTTGGCCGGTAAAAAAATAAAATCAGACATTTTCCTTATCTAACGGGCTCAACGGGCTAAACGAAACAGCGCGCTCAACGGGCCAACTTAAAAAATAATCTACTATTTTTGAGAAGGCTTCCATGTTAAAATTTGGCTGGCTACGATTATGTCTATTTTAAAATACAAATCGAATAAAAACATAGGCCACCGGGGAAGCAAACAAAAGAGCGTCAATTCGATCCAGGATGCCGCCGTGGCCCGGTAAAATATTGCTGGAGTCCTTTATATTTGAAGATCGTTTCATCTGGGATTCAAACAGATCTCCAAGCTGACCGGCAATACCGACCGCCAGAAAGAATAAAATGCTTAGGCTCCACGGCAGGTCGGGTAGAAAAAAGGTTTTTCCAATAGCCCCGATTGCCAGGTTAGCGGCTAATCCGCCAATGGCCCCCTCGATAGTCTTTCCTGGACTAATTGCCGGGCTTAATTTGTGTCTACCCAAATAGGATCCGACATAATAGGCACTGGTATCGCCGGCAAATATGATCGCCAGCAACAAAAAAATCCAGATGGTGCCGGAGTGCCCCTCACGGATAAGAATCAAAAAACCAAGTGACACCGGAATGTAGATAATTCCCTGAAGTTGCTTTATAATCACGTCTAAAACAGAACGGTTCGTTTTAAATTGAAAGATCGAGATCAAGGCGATGGTCACGAGATTCAACGCGACCAGACCCAGAATGAGATCCACCCCCACTCCATATGCCGCCCAGATAATACCGCAGCAGATCCCGTAACCCCACCCTAAAATGATACCGGAAGGAGATTTGGCCTGCCCTGGCGCTACAATACGATAATACTCCCACAAAGCAACCAGACTGGCCGCACATACAAGGGCCGCGAAAAAAATCCCGCCCTTGTAAACCAGGAAAATAAGAAATGGGAGGGCACAGAGTCCCGTTATCCAGCGTTTAAGATGCATGCAGCAGTTGTTTCAAGCTCCAATTTTATTAAAATTCTAGTAGGGGGACCTATACTGAAATTCGTTGTAAAGTTTTATTTAAGGTGTCAGGTGTCAGTGTTCAGGTGTCAGGATAACGAAGCTGATGATGCACGGATTACCTGATTTCGCATTCTGTCATCTGTTTGCTGACACCTGACACCTGAAACCTTTTGAATTTTTGAACACCGAAACCTTAAATTATAGTCATTACGACTTTGGTAATAATTTAGGAAGGTATGACCCTACACCCGACCGAACCGGCGTTCCCGCTGCTGATAGTCTTTCAGGATCTCGTAAAACTCTTCCTTGCCGAAATCGGGCCAATACGTCGGAGTGACATAAATTTCAGTATAAGCAATCTGCCACAACAAGAAATTGCTAATGCGCATCTCCCCGCTGGTCCGTATCAGCAGATCCGGATCTGGTATGTCTTTGGTATAAAGGTGTTCCGCCACGACATCGGCGTTAATGGCATCGGGATCGATCTGTCCGTTTTGCGATTTCCGGGCAAGTTCCTGGGCCATACGAACAATTTCCATCCGGCTGCCATAACTCAGGGCCAGATTCAGCTGAAGGGCGGAATTTTGGCGAGTTAAATCCATGACCTCACGCAACGCCTGTTGAACTTTTGCCGGTAACCGTTTCTTTTGTCCGATCACATTTAAGCGAATGTCATTTTCGGCAAGTTCTTTCTGTTCTGATTTTAAGAATTTTATCAGGAGGGTCATGAGGGCATCGACCTCACTTTTGGGCCGTTGCCAGTTTTCGGTCGAAAAGGCGTAGAGCGTCAGATGGGCAATGCCAATTTCACGACAGGCGCGCACAATTGCTCGTACCGCGTCAGCACCCTTTTCATGTCCTTTAATGCGGGATAAAAGATGCTTTTTGGCCCACCGGCCGTTACCATCCATGATGACAGCCACATGGGTGGGCAATTTCGTTTTATCAAGATCTTCCGTAGCGCCGGAAGCAGAACTAGAATTCAAGGATTTCTTTCTCTTTATTTGTAAAGCATTCATCGATGAGTTTGATATGCTCATCGGTAATTTTTTGAACCTCATCCTGAGCTTTAAAAGCCTCATCTTCGGATATGTCGCCATCCTTTTTCAGGCTTTTCAGCAGTTCATTTGAATCACGCCGGGCATTGCGGACCGAAACCTTGTGATCCTCACACATTTTATGAACCATTTTGACCAGCTCTTTTCGGCGCTCTTC
>JASFIX010000171.1:0-7797 GCA_050122435.1 Desulfobacterales bacterium | reverse complement strand
AAAATGCCCACCTTGCAAAGGATCTTGACCGCAATACGGATTTAACCAAAGAGCTGATCAATGATGACGCCAAAAAATATTTAAGGCAGCTTCCGCGGGAATGTCAATTCATTTTAGATGGAATTTCATTTTATATGAATCATACCGTGCCCCAGTTGCCTGTTCACCATTACCTGGATAAAAACACTCCCCGATCAGAATTGGCTGATTACTATCAGGCGGTCCGGGCAGATGTGATTCTCACCGGCCATACGCATGTGCCTTATGTTAAAAATTTCGGAGAGAAGATTCTGGTGAATCCGGGAAGCGTCGGCCAATCCAGGGATGGAGACCCCCGCGCAAGTTTCGCCACTTTTGATACGGCTACGCGCCGGCTTGAATTGGGGAGGCTCGAGTATGATATCAAGGAGACGAGCGAATATCTGAAAAAATTGAATTTCCCAGAATATTCATTATTTTGTCTTAAAAACGGATTTTTGCCGGAGTACCCCAGCCGAAGCTAACTTAGCTCACCATGGATCGCGTTCATGCATCTGATCTTTAGTTTAACCTGATTTTTATATGTGCAAGTCTCCCAGTGCCCCAAGGGCACAAAAGGCGGTGCAAACAATGAATATCATTGCGGCAGATTCGTCTGGGCGGGAAGCACTAAATGAGGCGGTCTCCGAGTTTAATAATCGTATAGGGAAGGATAGCGACCGTGTCGCAGTGTATTTGGAGGGCGTCAAGCTCGAAATGACCGCAGCGATTGTCCGCAAGGCAGACGAAGACATGCTGGATCGATTGCCGCAACCGTCACGCAGCAATTATTTTTTGGTAGAATATGCCGAGATCGTCGACGCCCAGGCCGCCCTTGAGGGATCATAGGTCGGTTTTAAGCATCCGATTAAAACGAAGACTCACTTTTCATAGTGAGAAATGGGGTTTTGAAGCCGCTTCTAATCAACTTCATTTTTCGCTAGTGCATCTACGATCAACTGAAAATTATCTAGGTATTCAGTAAATTTCTGCGTTAATTTCTCTCCTTCGACTTCCATATCCAAATTTATTTCTTTTTGCTTCTGCTTTAAAGGTGCGTCATAATTGAAGACATTATCAGGCCTGCTGCCGTACCGGTGCTCGTTTAATTTGATCAATTCAAATATTTTTTCCTTGGGTAGCACCCACATCTCATCATGTCTAACAGCGTCTAATATGAAGAAGTCGACTTTGTTTACCTTGTCAATCCATGTTTGGCCGGCATCGATTCCCTTATTTTTCGCCGCTGCCAATTCTTTTGGCTGGACTCTGATCTGAAACCATCTCCAATGAGGATCGTATTTGGGATTTCTGGTTTTGACCTGGATTCTGATAATTTTGCCGGGATGTTCCAAAGATTTGACCTCGATATCGTTTCCACGATCGGGTGCCGGCTTATAAGCGACTAAGCCCAGGGACCGTAGTTTGGTCAGTACCCTGTAAGCGGGTATTTTGCCGGCTGATACTGGAACTGATACCTTTTCGGTCGAGCCCAATGTTGTCGCGGGTTGCGTCAAGGCCAAACATTTTCCGTAAAATTCTGATAATGCATCTCCATTGTAGCGATCATTAGAGCCAATGTGCGATATGATGTCTTCCCAGGTGAGGCATTTTATATCAATGGATTCGAGGGTTGGCAGAAACCATGTTTGAAACCACTTCATTTTTGATTCAGCATCTGTTGGATCTGAATAGGCTTTGATTCTTTTCTGCACTTTTATTCTGATACTGTCCTTTTCTAAAAAGGTTTGAAAAGTCGGTTCGAATTTCAATTGATTTTCAGGAGCGAGAACATAAAAACCAAGCCTTGAAATATCGCTAATCTGTCCCTTCCTGAGAAATAGTGTTTCTGCAATGCATGCGGTAGTTCGCGCTGCTTGATCATAGTTTTCAAAATTTTTAATTCCTTTGGACAGCCGGCTGAAGATTTTTGCTTCGACGACCACAAATTGCTTTGCATCGGAATGCAGGTCAATATCGCCTTTTCCAGAGCGGCCAACTGAAAAGTGACCGATGACACCATCCGCCTGCGTATAAGATTCAGCTTGAGGATCCTTTTGATATCTTGGCAGGAACTGAGAGGGTAATAATATCTCTGAATACCAGCGCGCGCCCTTTTCAAATGACAATTGGTGGTCAGATGCAGGCTGCCTGGAAAACCAATCAAGGATCAGCCTGAGCATCCAACCTTCATTATAAACTTCAGTTGGAGGCATAACCCCTTGATCTGTGTCGCAGGCCTGAAGCATTTTCATAATCTGTTTAAACATTTTGAGGCTCCAAACTCTTATTTGCTCTTTGCTTTTATTAAATCAAAAACCCCACCTCTCATTTCAAGAAGCGGGGTTTGTGTATTTAGATCTTTTTTAACCCTGAACCTTGCTTGCCGCGCCGTAGCTTTAGCGAAGGCCGGAACCCTGAGCCTTTGTTTTATCATGGCACCCTCTGGTTTTGGGTTATGGTATTATTATCGAGGTCTAATTTTTACCAAAAACATTCTTTCATCGTCAAGTAAATAGAGCGCGTGCTTAATTGCCTCGAGGACTTCACCGAAAGGCAACCGGGTAGCGAGGAAGCAGGCGTTCATTCTTGACTAACTTGCCGTTTTCTTTTAAATTGCACTTTAGCTGGTTTAAAGCTTTGCTGCTATTGGTTTCTCACTCCTAACCACTACCGGAATATTTCATTCCAGGAGTGTGCCATGAAGAAACGAACATCCATTCTATCCCTTTTTTTTCTGCTCCTTTTTTTCGTTTTCCCCTTTTCTTTGTTTGCAACAATGCGCGGCATCAGCGTAACTGCTAAAAAGGGACAAAGTTTATACCTGTATAAGGATTATTATGCGCTGGTTGTGGGAATCAGCGAATACCAAAAATGGCCGGATCTGCCCAGCGCCGCCAAGGACGCCAGGGAAGTTGCCTCGCGCTTGAAGGAGCTTGGCTTCGAGGTCAAACTCGCCCTGGATCCCTCAGCCAAAGAATTGAGGAAGGTTCTAAGCGATGTAGTTTACCAGGCTGGCACAGAAAAAAATCGAGCCCTGCTGTTTTATTTTGCCGGCCATGGTGAGACCCTTGAGCTTGCCGACGGCACCGAACTGGGCTACATCGTGCCCGGCGATTGTCCATTAAAGAACAAGGATCCCATGGGCTTCGACAGCAAGGCGATTTCCATGAAAGATATGGAGGTTCTGGCGCTGAAGGTAAAGTCCAAGCATTTCCTCATGGTGTTTGACTCCTGCTTTTCGGGCTCTCTGTTCAATGTCGTACGTGCCGCTCCGGTCGACATTTCTGAAAAATCCGCCCGGCCGGTAAGACAGTTTATTACGGCCGGCGGCGCGGGTGAGCAGGTGCCGGACCAGTCGGTATTCAAAGTGGTATTCTTGCAGGGGATCAGCGGAGACGCGGACTTGAATACCGATGGTTATGTCACCGGTTCCGAGCTGGGCATGCACCTTCAGGAGAAGGTCGTAAACTACACGCGGGGCGGGCAGCACCCTCAGTATGGTAAGATAAACAACCCCAAACTGGACCGCGGCGATTTTATCTTCGTGCCACCACAGGCACCTGAAAAAAAGATGGCTGCAAAAACGGCGCCTGAAGCGGCAAAACCGCAGGCCACCCCCCAAACCGTGGAATCGGGAACTGCGGAGGCTAAAGATGAACGCCTGGCCTCTATCCCCGAAGAGGCAAGAACTGCTCACCATATTTTAAAACGGGGTCAGGGGCCTTTCATCCTGGATGATTTTGAAGACGAAGACCTTTGGTCGCAGAATTTCCACGGCAAATGGAGCCATCATAAAAAGGGACGTGCCAGGATCGACGTTTCGACCGATACATCCCAGGCGGCTAACGGGACTTCCTGTTCCATGAAAATAGAATATAAGGTAAATGCTAAATCAGCTGTCACCGTTCGCCTTGGGGTTAAAGCACCTTATTTTAAAAAACACCACGGAAAGATGGCTTATGATCTTTCAAGGTTCAACAGCATAACGTTTTCTTTAAAAGGTAAAAAAGACCCCTCATTCTTATCAAAACCCAATAAAATTTTTGCAGCCCTCATTTGCTACAGTGAGACGGCTAAATCCAAAAACGGGAAGGTGGCTCAGTATTACCACCGCACCAAAGTCGTCCCGGACAGAGAGTGGAAAAAAATAGAAATTCCGTTTGATGATTTTGTCCCTGCACTGTGGACGCGAAACAATGTAGTAAATTACCCGCCTAAGCCCGACCTTGCGAAAGTTCTGCAAATCTTCTTCCTGGTCTCCAGCTTTGGAGGCGATGGCGGCCATACGGGCTCAAACACAATTTGGATCGATGAAATTGTACTCCAATGAAGTTCCGCAACCACCGCCTGCCTGATCCGTCCTTTTTGCCACCTTTCTAAACACCCGAAAAACCTCAAGCAATCTCACAAAATACCCGAATATAAGGATAGGCGAAGTTTTTGATCAAATATATCCGCCAAGGAGGACATAATGCCTGTCTATCAATTTATCTGTGAAAAGCACGGAGGGTTTGAGAAAATAACGATTAAAGCTGAATGGGGCGATATCCGCTGCCCCAAATGTGGTGATAAATCCAGGGTGAATAAAAAATGCATCATAAAGCCTAAATTTCTTGAAAAGTAAACACCCGCCTCTTTGATATTATTCCTCTCGCAAAGACGCTAAAAAACATGCGCGCAAAGAATTATTATTTAAAAAACTTGGCGTCTTTGCGCCTTTGCGTGAGATCAAACTCTTTAGCTCATTTGGTTAACCTGTTAACCGCCTTTAGGACGATCGATTTTCCAATCTCTTTTGCTTCGAAGGATCAGGGGTCTTCTATCAGCATGGCGCGGGTAAGCGTTGTGGGATTTTCGGCACCGATCATGCTCATGATGCGTTTCATCTCCTTTGTGATTTCATCAATGAGCTGATAAACACCTTCGCGGCCCTGGGCGGCCAGGCCATAAAGAATCGGCCGGCCCAGGCCGACCAGTGAAGCGCCAAAGGCCAGGCCCTTGAGGACATCGCTGCCACGCCGGAAACCGCCGTCGGCAATCAGGACGATCTTGTCTCCGACCGCTTCAACAATTTCATCCATTACCTGCAGGGCATGGGGCAGGTAGTCGAGGGTGTGGGCGCCGTGGTTGGAGATAACCATGCCGTCGGCACCGGCCTCGACACATTTTTCTGCATCCCGCCGACTCAAAATCCCCTTGCAGATCAAGGGGCAGGAAACCTTTTTGCGGATGTCTTTGAGTTCCTGCAATGAAAGCGGTGTGCAGTCGGCGGCCACCTGCTTATCGTGGATCTTGGTTCCCTGCCCGGCGTCGGTCTCGATTCCCACCCAGGTAACGCCGGCATTTTGGATTTCTTCCAAAGCCCGGAAAATTTTATCGCGATCCCCGAAAGGTTTGGCATTGGCGACAAGCGGAACCCCTGTCGCAGCCAGTTCTTTTAAATTTTTGGGGATGGGGGTGCCCACCCACATGAGGCTGCCCGCATCTTTAAGGCCCAGAGCAACATCCATTAAACCGTTATCCGTTATGGCCGGGATCGGCATGGTCATAGCCGACATAATCACCGGGGTGGCCAGCTCAACATCGAGGATTCGGCAGGCGGTTTCGGGCGCCACGCCGTCGATGTATTGCGGCCGAAACGTATACCGATCAAGGATGCGGCGATCATGCTCGAGAATAAACCCGGTTTCAACCGCATTCAGCACCCATCCGAACTCTTTTCCTCTGAGGATCTTCTTGCCTTCCTGGTAGATTTCAGTAAGCCCCATAGGACCCATCTCCTTTCATTAAAATTTCCTGTCTGGTTACGATTTCTTTACTTTGAATTATGACGATTTGCAAGTATGCCGGTTTCGAAAGCTGGAAATGAGGGTGATCCGCCTTTCCGTTCTCCGCAGCCCGGCTCCATGTTGATCAAATTAATTTCTTGACATGAATCGTGAATGCCCATACTCAGCAAAAGGGCAACCGAAATATATTACATCAAACCGGGAGGAGGGCGAAAATGGAGCTCAAGGAAATAAAACTTGAGGATATGGAGGCACAATCCTTTATCGAGGAACAGTGCCGGACGATTTCATCGGAAGTTGGCGATTCAATCGCGATCAATGCACTTTCCGGAGGTGTGGATTCATCCGTCGTGAGTATGCTGGGGCATCGCGCCTTGGGGGATAAGTTGAAAACTTATTTTATTGATAACGGAATCATGCGTGAAGGGGAGCCCGAATATGTGGTATCTATAATTGAAAAATGCGGCGTTCCGGTGGAACTTTTGGATGCGCAGGATGAATTTTTCGAGGCCTTAAAAGGTAAAACCGATCCGGAAGAGAAGCGACAAGCCATTACGGATACCTTTTATAAATCCGTGTTTGGTCGTCTGGTCAGAGAAAGCGGGGCACGATTCCTTCTCCAGGGGACGAATTTTACGGATGTTGAAGAAACCGTGGCAGGCATCAAGCGCCAGCATAACATTCTGGAGCAGCTTGGCATCGATACCGAAGCCGCTTACGGATACAAGGTTATCGAGCCGATTATTCAACTGAGGAAACCTGCCGTGCGGGCCCTGGGAAAGGCCCTGGGGTTGCCGGAAGAGATATTCAATCGCCCTCCATTTCCCGGTCCGGCCCTTGCGGCCAGAGTTATTGGTGAAACCACGCGTGACCGAATCGAGCTGGTAAGGAAGGCAACCGCTGTTGTCGAGCAGGATTTGGCCGGGACCGACGCTTTCCAATACCTGGCCATATTGCATGAGGATCGGGTTACCGGTATAAGAGACGGCGAGCGAGATTACGGCTTTCAGATAGAGGTTCGTTGCTGGGATAGTGAGGATGCGGTTACCGGCTCTCCAACCCGATTACCCTATGACATTCTTGAAAAGCTGGCCGCGCGAATCACATCGGAGGTACCCGGCGTGGTCAGCGTAACTTACAACATCAGTTCAAAGCCGCCCTCAACAATAGAGGCGGTCTAGATCAGGAAAATGAGTAAAAACCCCTTTTCTCATGGCGAGAAAAGGGGTTTTTAATTTGCATCCACGATTCAGGAATAATCGATTTCCAGAATATAGCGCGGATCGTCGTGTGTTTCCCAATAGCGTTTTTGTAATTTCTGGGTGACCGGGCCGGGTGTGCCTGCGCCGATGGCCTGGCCATCGATTTTTGTAATCGGTATGAGGCCGCCGGCGGTAGTGGAGATAAACACTTCATCCGCAGCCAGCGCTTCTTCGGCGGGCAGATCGCCCAGCTCGATTTCGTAACCACATTCCGGCGCTATCTCGATCGTCGTTCTGCGCGTCATCCCTTCGAGCACGCCTTTGCCCGGTGTTGTCAGCCTGCTGCCGCTGACCGCGAAAACATTGAAACCGGGCCCCTCGACCAGGTTCTTGTTTGCATCGACGACAATGGCAGTCTCTCCGCCCCGCTCATAAGCCTCGAAAAGACCCATCACCATGTCGAGCCAGTGATAGTTTTTTACGGTGGGATCAACCGATTCCGGTGGTATGCGCTGCCGGTGACTGATGATAAGATGCAGTCCCTCTTTTTGCTTTTCAAAGGTTGCGATCCAGACAAACGGTATGGCGAAAGCGAAGAATTGATTCGTACAGGTGCGCGGATCGCGCGAGCCCGGCTGGGGCAGCCCCCGGGTACAAATCATTTCGACATAGGCATCCCGCAGCCCGCTTGTCCGGACGCAGTCAATTAGGATGTCGCGCAAATCGCTGCGGCTATGCGGAATTGACATATGCAGTTTTTCCATGCTTGCAAAGAAACGTTCGAT
>JASFIX010000170.1:0-7803 GCA_050122435.1 Desulfobacterales bacterium | reverse complement strand
TCTGCGGTCTCGCCTTTCATTCTCAGGGCTGTAATCAATGCACCAATCTGAGCTGATTCCACCTTGCCGCTCAAAATCATCTCCATGGTCTCGGTCATTTCTTTTTCGCTAAGATTGTTTCCATTCGCTACCTGTGTAATCGCGTGATTGATCATGATTCAATACCTCCTTATGTTTTAGTGGTAAAATTAAAAGGCCGCGGGATTTGAGCCCCGCGGCCTTTCATTGCGCTTCGTATAAAAAACCGTGGGCTCCTCGGGAGGAGGCCCACGGTTTTAGCTACAACATTATGTCAGTCTGCGATAGGTGGGCACAGCTCCCTGTTAGCGGTGCGCCACCACCAGTTCGTATAAAAAACTTCGAAATGGGTTGTTTGCATGAGATTCATCACAATCTGAATAAAGGGGCGCCGGAAAAATGTCAAGTAAAAAAAATTAAAAAGCGCTTGACAAGCCTCATGAACTCATTTAGTAAGCGTAGGAATTAAAGCGAGGAAGAATGATGGCAACCGTTAGAAATCATACCGATCAATCCCGGCAGTACTATTATTTTTACTTCTACCGGAGGGGTCTGCCCATGGGTTGATGGATCATTTAATTTGATTTTAAGCCGCGGGCAGACTGAAGCTCGCGGCTTTTTTGTTTTTAAAAGCCGTGAAAAAAATCACGGCTTTTTTTATAAGCTATCTTAAAAACAGAAAATCGAGAGGCGAAGAAATGAAATCAACTGACGATCTGCGAATTAAGGGATATCAACCGTTGACGGCGCCGGCTATCCTAAAAAAGGAACTTCCGGTCAGCGCCAGTGCCAGAGAAACGGTTGTTGCGGGAAGAACTCAAATCGAAGCCATTCTACGCAAGGAAGACCACCGCCTGCTGGTGATTGTGGGGCCGTGTTCCATCCATGATGAAAAGGCGGCTATCGAGTATGCATCCCGGCTGAATACGCTACGCAAACAGGTGTCCGACACCCTTTTCGTGATCATGCGGGTTTATTTTGAAAAACCACGCACCACTGTGGGATGGAAAGGATTGATCAATGATCCTTATTTGGATGGCACCTGCGACATGACGGCCGGATTGCGCAAAGCACGCGGCCTGTTAACCCAAATTAATGAGATGGGGCTGCCCGCGGCCACCGAAATGCTTGACACGATCACCGCTCAATATCTTGCCGATCTGGTCAGCTGGTCGGCTATCGGGGCCCGCACCTCCGAATCCCAGACCCATCGTGAATTGGCCAGCGGTTTATCCATGCCGGTGGGCTTTAAAAACAGCACCGACGGCAATCTCTCATCTGCTATTAATGCCTTAATGGCAGCCCGTGCCCCGCAGAGCTTTCTGGGAATCGACCAGGACGGAAAAACCTGCGTCGTCAAAACCAACGGTAACCCCTGGGTACACATCGTACTGCGGGGGGGCAAAAGACCGAATTATGATCCTATCAGTCTGGAGGAAGCACGCCTGAAGCTGATTGAAAAGGATTTGCCGGAGACGCTGATGGTGGACTGCTCACATGCCAATTCGATGAAAAAATACCAGGGGCAGGCCGTGGTATGGAAGAGCGTCGTAGGCCAGTATCTGGCCGAAAACGAGTCCATAATCGGCCTGATGCTCGAAAGCAACCTGCATGAGGGCAATCAGAAATTTTTCGGCAATGTTTCGTCTCTCAAATACGGTGTCTCTATCACAGATGAATGCATTTCATGGGAGACTACCGAACAATTGCTGCTGTGGGCCCATGAGAAAATTCGACAGACGGATCCTAAAAAATATCAATTGGCATCCTGATAAATTGAAGATTGATGAATTCGCAAAAAGTCGAATTCATCGGGTGTTTGGTGTTTCGTGTTTTGTGTTTAGCAGGACGTATATGATGTTACCAATTTATTAGAGTTCTAAACACCAAACACCAAATACTAAACACTCGCGTAAAAGATTGTTTTTCCGACTTTTTACGCGACTATCAAGATTGAATATTTATGGAAACCATTACGATCAACGCCAATTCAGGTCTCTCGCGCATTTTAATCGGTGAGCGTCTGGCAAACCTGCAGCAATATGTTCCGGTGGAAAAGCCGGTGGTCATAACCGATGTTAATGTTGGTCAATTGTACCCCCTGGATTCAATCGCCCGCGATGTGATCACTATCGGTACCGGAGAAGAAATAAAAACCCTGGATACCGTGCGAGATATTTATGGACAGTTGATATCCTCCGGGGCGGATCGTTCCGCATTTATGGTGGGCATTGGCGGCGGCATCGTCTGCGATATTACCGGATTTGTGGCCTCGACCTTTCTGCGGGGGGTGCGCTTTGGTTTTGCAGCCACGACCTTGCTGGCCCAGGTGGATGCCAGCGTCGGTGGCAAAAACGGTGTTAATTTTAAAGGATACAAAAATATGGTCGGGCTGTTTCATCAGCCAGAATTTGTCATCTGTGATCCTGAAGTATTAAAAACCCTGCCGCAGAAGGAAATTTCCTGCGGTCTGGCCGAAATCGTCAAACATGCGGCCATCGCAGATGCCGATTTATTCGCATATCTTGAGAAACATAGTGAGGACATATTGGCGCTGGACCATCAGGCGATTGAAAAAATGGTGCGGGTATCGGTGCGCATTAAATCATCGATTGTCAGCCGGGATGAAACCGAAAAAGGCGAGCGCCGCCTGTTGAACTTTGGCCACACCTTCGGGCACGCAATTGAAAAAGTGACCGCGGCGGCGCATGGCGAGGCCGTCAGCATGGGTATGGTGATTGCGTCCGCCCTGTCTGTTAAAAAGGGCCTTTTGCCAGCCGAAGAAGACCAACGGCTGCGCACCGTACTGAAAAATTTAAACCTTCCGACCCGCTCGGAGGCACCATCCCAAAAAATCCTGGATGCCATCACAAAAGATAAAAAAAGGGCGGGTGATCGCATCCATTTTGTTCTGCTAAATGGAATCGGCAATGCCCGCGTGGAGCAACTTAGCTTTAAGGAACTCAAGGGTGCTTTATAGGGGTTGTCAAAAAAACGTTCTGGTATTCAAACGTTTTTTTCTACAACCACTCATACCCCAATTCCCTAATTCAAAACATTATGATGGAAAGCGGTATAAATGAATAAATCGAATACACACAGACCCGACCGCAACCCCAAGGCGGATATCGACATGCTGCGTCAGGCCATCGATGAGATCGATGATAAAATTTTGGACTTAATCAATCAGCGGCTTTCACTGGCAAAGCAAATCGGTGATTATAAAAAACAGGGCGGCATTCAGATAAAAGACAGGGGGCGCGAGGAAGAAATTTTGAACCGATTACTGACGAAAAACAACGGTCCCGTGGGCGCCGACGGTTTGCGCAATATTTTTGAAGCTATTATCGCTGAAGGTCGCAATGTACAAAGCTCGGTTGAATGCGAAAATGATTGATGCAAATACATCCCTTTTTGGCCTGATCGGAAACCCGGTGGCACATAGCTTAAGCCCGGGGATGCATAATCAGGCATTTGCAGCGGCCGGTTATAACGCGGTTTATTTAGCGTTCAAGGTTGCTGATCCAGGCACGGCCATAAAAGGCATCAAAGCTTTGAATTTCAAAGGGGTCAGTGTCACCCTGCCCCACAAAGTTGCGGTTATGGAACACCTCGATGACATCGATGAAACTGCGGCACGGATCGGGGCAGTCAACACTATTGCCAATAACCACGGCAGACTGATCGGATATAACACCGATTGTGCGGGCGCCATCGAAGCTTTGAAGACCCGGACATCGATAAAGGATAAATCGGTGGCGCTGATCGGTGCCGGTGGGGCGGCCCGGGCCGTCGGATTTGGTCTGGTGGCTGCCGGTGGGCGGCTGACTGTATTGAACCGCTCACGGGCTAACGGAGAAGTTCTGGCGCGGGATCTGCAAGCCGAATTTGTACCCTTAAATGATTGGCAGCCGGGCCGCTATGAGATTCTGATAAACACCACCCCAGCTGGCATGCACCCTGAAACGGAGGCAACCCCGGTTCCGAAAGAAGAACTATCAAATGACATGGTCGTGATGGACATCGTCTACAATCCGTTGGAAACCCGATTTTTAAGGGAAGCCGCCACCATTGGATGCCGTACCATCAACGGCGTTGACATGTTTGTATTTCAGGGAGCGCAACAATTTGAGCTCTGGACCGGCCAAAAGGCCCCGGTGGATGTCATGCGCAAGGCGGTATTAGAGGCGCTTAAGGCTAAAAAAACCGGTTGAGCCCGTTAAGCCCGTTTCCCGTTGGCCGGTTTAATATAAACAGACATATTTTCAAATTTAACGGGCTAAACAGGCTCAACGGCCTAAACCGGCTAACTTAGAAGAATGAAAGCGATAAAGTCAGGAAAAATTGCCGACTGCCAGGTAACGGTGCCTGGCTCGAAGAGCTATACGCATCGCATGTTGATTGCGGCGGCCCTGGCAGACGGCGTATCTCATCTAAAAAACGCCCTTGTCAGCGAAGATACACAATTTACCATGGAAGCTCTCAGACAGATGGGGATTCAAATTGAAGTTAACCGCGATGAGGTGCGCGTCGTCGGAAAAGGCGGTCTTCTAGAACCCTGTGAGGCACCTATTTATCTCGGGAATTCCGGAACTTCCATGCGCCTGCTAACCGGGGTGGCAGCGCTGGGCACAGGAACTTATACCCTGACTGGCAATGCCCGCATGCAAATGCGGCCAATTAAAGACCTGCTGGATGCATTGCAACAAATGGGCATTAAAGCTCGATCCGTTAAAAACACCGGTTGTCCGCCGGTCGAGGTAACCGGGGCAGCGATCAACACCGAGCAGGTAAACATTAACTGTCAAAACAGCAGCCAGTACCTTTCGGCACTGCTATTGATGGCGCCGAATACTTCACGCGGGCTTGAGATTCGGGTGACAGGCGGACTACCGGTATCCAGGCCCTATGTCGACCTGACAGCGGAGCTGATGGAAACCTTCGGTATCCGGTTTGAACGCCAAGGCTATAAAAATTTTAAAGTTCCGGGAGGACAGCTTTATCGTGCCGGCAAATATGTCGTGGAGACGGATTGCTCCCAGGCTGCCTATTTCTGGGCCGCGGCTGCAATCAGCGGTGCCGAAATCAAGGTGGCGGGCGTACAGACAGATTCGACCCAGGGGGATTTGCGCTTTGTGGACCTGCTGCAACAGATGGGGTGCCGAGTTACCATGGAATCAAACAGCATCCGTGTTGCAGGTGGACCGCTGTGTGCGATTGAAGCCGATCTGGCAGATATGCCCGACCAAGTGCCCACACTGGCCGTGGTTGCGGCATTTGCTGAAGGCACAACCGTGATCAAAAATGTGGCTCATCTAAAATCAAAGGAAAGCGACCGTTTAAATGCCACGGTAACCGAGCTTAATAAAATGGGCATCGACGCCACCAGCAGCGCAAATGCCCTGGTGATCAAGGGCGGGAAGCCACAGGGTGCCATAATTGACACCTACAATGATCACCGCATCGCCATGAGCTTTGCCATCGCGGGATTGAAGGTGCCTGGAGTATGCATCCAGAACGAAGGTTGTGTTGAAAAATCCTTTCCGACCTTCTGGCAGGTTTTTGAGGAATTATATTCGTCATGAATCTTTTTTTGACCGGATACCGCTGCAGCGGTAAAACGACGATCGGCAAATCAATTGCCAGGACAATTGACTGGTCTTTTGTGGATTCGGACCTGCTCGTCACCAAAGAAAGCGGAAAAAGCATTCAAGATATCATCAACACAGAAGGCTGGGACGCTTTTCGCCTCATGGAGCGTTCAGCGCTGAAGCAGATCTGTGCAAATGATCGCCAGGTGGTGGCCACCGGCGGCGGAGTGGTGCTTGATGAAGCGAATATTAAGACAATGCAAGCCAGCGGTTTGGTTGTCTGGTTAGATGCAGGCGCTGAAACCATTCAGAAAAGAATGCTGCAGGATAAAAACACTGAAAATTTCCGACCGGCCTTAACCGACAGGGGACGGATGGAAGAAATCGAAGATATGCTGTTGCAGCGAAAACCCTATTATGAAAGCGCCAGTGATTTTACGATCCAAACCGATCACGTACCGATCAACGAGATAACTCAGAGAATTATTGAAAAGTTAAATGAGATCAGTAACATCACGCTTTAATTGGTTGAGCCCGTTACCCGTTAACCCGTTGTCCGGTTAACTAAAATCAGACATTATTCCTATACTAACCGGCTTAACGGGCTCAACGGGAAAACTGATAAACCGGATAAGGAGAAGGCCATGTCGAGCACATTTGGCACTCTATTTCGTGTCACCACTTTCGGAGAATCTCACGGTCAGGGAGTTGGCGCCGTGATTGACGGCTGTCCGCCCCAAATGCCCCTGAGCGAAGCCGATATCCAGCCCCAGTTGGATCGCCGCCGGCCGGCCCAAAGCGAATTGTCGACCCCGCGAAAAGAAGCCGACCGGGTCACTATTCTGTCGGGCGTCGAAAACGGCCTGACCCTCGGGTCGCCGATCGCGCTGATGGTCAAAAATACGGATCAGCGGCCGGCGGATTATCGCCGGATGCGCACGGTACCGCGCCCCTCGCACGCGGATTATACCTACCGCATGAAATACGGCATTCAGGCTTCAAGCGGCGGCGGGCGCGCCAGTGCCAGAGAAACGGTTGGCCGGGTTGCCGCGGGTGCCGTTGCTGAAAAATTTTTGTCGGAGAAATACGGTGTTGAACTTGTTGCCTGGGTCAGCGCAGTCTCTAGAATTATAGCACCAACGCCCGACATGCTGAGTATTAGCCGCAAAGACGTCGATCGATCTGTGGTTCGCTGCTCGGACTCAGAATCCGCCGAAAAAATGCAGGAGGCCATCATTGCGGCGCAAAAGGACGGGGACTCGTTGGGAGGAATTATTTCCTGTGTGTGCCGCAATATCCCTGTAGGGCTGGGCGAACCTGTTTTTGATAAGGCGGAGGCGTTGCTGGCTCAGGCCATGCTGTCGATCCCGGCCACCAAAGGGTTTGAAATCGGCTCGGGTTTTGCCGGATCGCGCATGCGCGGATCCGCGCACAATGATGTGTTCATTAAAAAAGGGGCACAATTAGGCACCAAGACCAATTACAGCGGCGGTATTCAGGGCGGCATATCCAATGGGGAACCGATCGTTTTTCGGCTGGCTTTCAAGCCGCCGGCAACCATCAGTCTGCCCCAAAAAACCGTTGATTTCGAGGGCAACGATACGGTTCTCGAAGCCAAGGGCCGTCACGATCCCTGTGTGGTGCCGCGGGCGGTGCCCATTGTTGAAAGCATGGCCGCATTGGTTTTGGTCGACCTCGCGCTGCGGCAGAAGATGAGAGAAGATGAAACTATCCGGTAAAATCCAGGCCGTTGCAGAATCACAAACGGTGGCCTTTACGGCCTTAATTCAACAGTACCGGCAGGAAGGCAGAAAGATTATCGATTTGGCCGTGGGCGAGCCACAATTTGATACGCCGGCTCCGATTGTCGATGCCACCAAAAATGCCCTGGACGCCCAAAAGACCCGCTACAGCCCGGTAAACGGTATTGTCGAACTGCGGGAGCAGCTGGCGGACCGATTCAGCGGTTATGATGCTGAAAACATCCTGCTGACAAACGGATCCAAACAGTCATTGTACATGATTTTCCAGGTCCTATGCGACCCTTCAGATGAGGTGATTATTCCGGTGCCTTACTGGGTAAGTTTTGTCGAGCAGGTCAAACTAGCCGGAGGCAGGCCGGTACCGGTCGCCACTAAAGATTACCAGCTGAATTGTGAAGCAATCGAGGCCGCCGTTACCCCACGGACAAAAG
>JASFIX010000169.1:0-7820 GCA_050122435.1 Desulfobacterales bacterium | reverse complement strand
GATTCATCTCAATGACCTGGCGCTGAGCTATAACAGTGGATCTAAAAACGGCATTGTGGGTGTCGGCTGGAGTCTGGAGCTGGGAGCCATTCAAAGGGCGACCAAACACGGCGTCAATTATGACGCAGATGAGTTTATTGTTCTCAAAAAGGGTTCAAAGGAGCTTGCCGCCAGACCCGAATGGGGCAGCGGGTATTACGGTGCTAAAATCGAAGAAGACTTTACCCAATATCATTTTAGTGCTGCCAATGGCTGGACTGCCTTTTCAAAAGACGGGACCCGCTATTACTACGGCCGAACATCGGCCTCGAGGCAGCAAAATGCCACGGGGGTTTTTAAATGGTGCCTGGACCGGGTTGTGGATTCAAACGGCAATACCATGACCTTAACCTACAGCAAGGATCAGGGCCAGATTTATCCGGACAGTGTCAGCTACTCTGCCAATTTCGTCACTTTCGGTTACGAGGATCGCTCGGATTTTTCTCCGGACTATGTTTCCCATTCCTCGGTTATTACGGCCAAAAGATTAAAGCAAATCAAAGTTTATGCCAATGGCGCGCTGGCGCGGGACTATACCCTGGACTATGCGTATGGAAATTCCACCGGTTTTTCCCGATTGATAAGGGTCAACCAGCCGTTGCTTCCGCCGATAACCATTGGCTGGAACGAGGGTGGCAGCGGTGATTTTGCCGATACGCCAGTTGAAACGATTGTCACTCAAGGATACACGGATCCAGGCTATGTCAATTTTGTGGATGTCAGCGGAGATGGTCGTGCCGATCTGATTATGCGCAGCAGCTACGGAAGTTTTTATGTTTATCTTTCAACCGGTGATGGTAATTTCACAGATCCGGTTGAGACTTTAACAAGCCAGGGCAGCAGCGATGTCGGGCATGTAAATTTTGCCGATTTGAACAACGATGGCCGTATCGATCTGATAAAACATTCAGCGAACGGTTCTTTTTATGCCTATTTGTCGACAGGTGAAGGTTATTTCGCCAATCCGATTGAAACCAAAACGAACAAAGGCCTTAGCGATGCGGGGTATGTGACTTTTGCAGATTTCAACGGCGATGGTTTCTGTGATTTGATAATGCGTTCTAGCTACGGCTATTTTTATGTTTATCTCTCAACCGGAGACGGCCGTTTTGCGGAACATGTGGAAACCCATACCACCAAAGGCAACAACGATAACGGCTATGTACATTTTGCAGATATTAACGGCGATGCTCGTACGGATCTGATAAAACACTCTTACCACGGTTATTTTTATGTTTATCTCTCAATCGGAGATGGTCGTTTTGCAGATCCGGTGGAAACACACATCACCGAGGGTAGCAAAAATAATGGCTATACGAATTTCGCAGACATCAACGGAGACGGGCTGACCGACCTGATCAAGCATTCCGCCTATGGCTACTTCTATGTTTATTTTTCAACGGGTGACGGCAGTTTTTCAGAACCGGTTGAAACCCGGACCACCGACGGAAGCACAAATCCCGGGTACGTTCATTTTGTGGAAGTAAACTCGGATGGATTCGGTGATCTTATTTTACGCTCAGCCACTGGACGCATTTACACCTATCTTTCAAACGGAGACGGCACCTTTGACAATCCCGTTGAATTAATCGTCGTGCAAGGCGCTTCTGATCCAGGCTATGTTCATTTTACAGATATCCGGGGAAAGCGAGTCAGCGATCTGATTACTCACAGTCCCTATGGGCGATTTTACACAAGTCTTTGCAACGGCGGGCCGTCGGACCTCATGACTTCAATTACCAACGGCCGTGGCGCGACCAGCAGTATTACTTACCGGCTTTCCAACGATTATCCGGACTCAACGCTTTCTTTTGTGGTTAATACCGTCGCCACGCTCACCGTAGATGACGGTAATGGCAATCAATCGACCTTCAGCTATGATTATTCCGGTGGAAGATTTGATGCTGCCGACCGGGAATTCAGGGGCTTTCATTATCATATCCAGACCAACCCGGACGATACAACGGTCCACCGCTGGTTTCATCAGGATGATTACTTTAAAGGCAAAGACTATCAGATTAAATTTGAGTCCCCCTCTGCTACCCTGAGCCTGATCGAATCTACCTGGGATAAAGTCAATTTCAGTCAGGGGGCTTTCGTCAAACTTGTCCACAAGCATAAAGAAATCTATGACGGTTACATGGTTAAGCTTGATCAAAGTTACACTTACGATGACGCTAACGGAAATCTTTTATCCACCGTCAGCTCCGGTCCGGGAGCCGAGACCTTAACCATTGCGCAGCAACACGATAATTATGGCGACTGGAACTGGCGGCGCACCCAGCTTTTGGTTAGCGGCAGTCAAAGTGGCACCGTCAGAGAAATCAATTACGGATATGAATCCGGATCTGGAAATATGTTGTATCGGGAGCTATGGAATGACCGGGGTGAAAACCCGGTTATCCGGTGGGCCTATGACAGCTATGGCAACCCGGTCAGCGAGACTGACGCCCGGGGTAATAGCACCTTTACCGAATATGAAACCATTGCCCATACCTATCCTTCCAGGATAACGCGGCCGGAAACCAACGGAATCAGCCATGTCGAAGAGAATCTGACATTTGACTACGGGGTGGGGAAAGTCACCACAGCCAAAGATGAAAATGGCAATTTGACCTATTACGCTTATGACAGTCTCGGGCGGCCGACCCGGGCCGATTTTCCGGACGGCGGACAGACTGTTTATACCTATAGTGACAGCAGTTTTCCTTCTTTTGTAAAAACGACAACGGAGACCGGAACCGGAACGCCCATCACGACATACGAATACTTTGATGGGCTTCAGCGCAAAATTCAAACCATCTCATACGGCGAAAACGGCAAGCCCATATATACCAACGCTTTTTATGACAATATGGGTCGCAATTATTTAAATGAAGGACCCTATTTTACCAAAACCGGCGGTTATCCCTGGGAAAAGTCTACGTTTGATTATTTTGGTCGGCCTGAAAAAGCCGAGCGTCCCGATGGAGAATACGGCATCGTTGCCACAACGTTTGCCTACAGCGGACTTGAAACCACCACTACCGATCCGGATCTGTCCAGAAAAAGGATTGTCAAAGACTATCTGGATCGCATCATTCAGGTGGTTGAGTTTTCCGGCAACAGCGAGATTAATACCGGCTATAGCTATAACGCCGTCGGAGAGTTGAGAACCATCACCAACCATTTCGGTATTACAGCCGGATTTGATTACGATACCCTGGGCAAAATGTACAGCATGTATGATCCCGACATGGGATTCTGGCAATATGATTACGACGCTAACGGTAACTTAAAAACCCAGGTGGATCATAAACAGCAGATCATCGAATTTAATTACGATGAACTGAACCGCATCATATCCAAAAGCTATTCCACTCTGGATGCTCCGGTGACATACAATTATGATAACCCGGCCGTTCCAAACGGCATCGGGAAACTTCATACGGTAAGCAACAGCCGGGTAACCATCACCTATGATGAATATGATGAAATGGGGCGCCAGATACGTGTGTCCAAAAAAATTGAAGGCGATGAAACCGTTTATACCACTAAAAATGAATATGATCCGGCCGGCAATCTGACCGGAATGACCTATCCAGATGGGTATAGGGTAAATTATATCCAGCACCCGGGAACCCGTCTGATTCACCGGGTGACCGGACCAGAAGAAGTTGAGTTGGCCGTATTCGAGGATTATGATCCTGGCGCTAAAATCGGCTACATGTATCAGGGAAATGGAAACGCTACTACCTTCAGTTACGATCCCAAATCAACACGGTTGCTTGACATCCGCGCCAGAGACCCCAGCGTTGAGCCGGCCAATGACATTTTCCATAAAAGTTATCGATATACCGCTGCCGGAGATATCAAAGAGATCACCGATCATTTAGAAAATGTCACTCGCTATTACGGTTACGACAGGCTCCACCGGCTGATTTCTGAAACATCATCAGATGTGACCCTGGTTCATCCCTCCCGGGTTATAAAATTAACCTATAATTATGAAAGCGACAGGCCTTTCCATGCGCCCAAATCCCTTGTAGCCGATGGTGCCGCTCATCATCCGGTTTATGATCAAAACGGCAATATGACTGTTTCACCGAATCTGGCTGATCCTGAAAATGTGGCTTACAGAGAAATCGGCTACAACGCCGACAATATGCCATCCGAGATCAGCCTACCTGCCGGCAGTTGCAGTGACAGCCATCCGGGGGCAGAATGTACTCAAAAAATAGAGTTTGTTTATGATGGGGAAAGCAAGCGGGCAAAGAAAACATCACCCAAAGGAAGCACCTATTACATCGGAGAGCATTTTGAAATCGTTGATGGCATACCAACAAAATATATTTTTGCCGGCAACCTGAGAATCGCCAGAATAACCTCCTCGGATACGCAATATTTCCACAAAGATCATCTGCAGAGCTCAACTGCGGTTACAAATGATCTGGGTGAAAAGGTAGAAACAACCGAATATTTCCCTTTCGGATATCAAAGAAGCCATACCGGTTCCCAAACATCCAACTATAAATATACCGACCAGGAGCTTGACCCGGAATCCGGATTGTATAATTATGATGCTAGATTATATGATCCATTATTAGCCATATTTATTATGCCTGACCCTTATTTTTCTTCAAATTTAGATAGGAATATATTTGATCGTAGAATTAATACAGAACGCAAAAAAAAGAACTTGGAGGGTGAAAAAAATATTATTCATAGAAAAAATGAAAAAATAAATGGTAAAGAGGATTTAATTTCCTATTTTACGAAAAAACCACAGAGGCTAAATAGATATGCATATGTATTAAATAATCCAATAAATTATTTTGATCCATTTGGCTTAGCAAGATGGAAAGGGTATTTAACTGTTACGGCTGGCGGCGAGATTTTTGGTGGTGGGATTATAATTGGAGCATTTGAATCAGAAGCATACGATGGGAAAAAATCTACTGTAGTTATTGTTGGTGCAATGGGGGGTGTCACAGCAGGCCTTCCAGTTTCGACTACAACTGGAGAAATTACATTGAAAACAGAAGGCGACCCAAATGCAAAAGACTTTTCTGGAGCAATTTCTTTTGCCTCAGCAAATTTTGGATTGGTAAAGACAGGAGGGGCTTCGTATATTGAAATCGGTCAAGCAAAAAGCGAGGGGACATTTTCATTTCAATATGGTCTTGATGCAAGTACTAGCGCCTACCTTGGCTGGGCTATCCCGGTTGCCAGCCAAACGTATAATGTGCCGAGTAAAAAAAATAAGAAGAAGTGAATATGGATGATGTATCAAATATTTTTAAAGTAATTATGCCACTTTTGGGAGGTATTCTTTTTATCGTTAGTTATGTTTTTTCTGAGAAAAACGAATTTTTTAATCTTATTGCACACTTTCCGAGAAAAAGAAAAGGCAGCATAAAAATTGGGTCACTGATATTTGGACTAGTTTTCTTGATAATTGCGATTTATAATTACCTTATTACGTTTTAATGTTGCTTTTGTTCTAATATAAAAGTATGGAAAATAGGGACGGTCATGAAAAAATGCGTTTCTTATCCATCGATTTTCTATTGCTGTTTTATAAAAGCCCAGTATGCCACGTAAAGCCCGCATAGATGCCCCGGGGGCATTTCATCATATTATCTGCCGCGGCATAGAGCGCAGAAAGATATTCTACAATAATGCCGATCGCGACAACTTGCTTGAGCGTCTGGAAAATATACTAATCGAAACCGCAACACCTTGCTACGGATGGGCGCTACTTCCCAATCATTTTCATTTGCTGCTGCGAACTGGCAACACTTCCATTAGCACTGTAATGCGACGGATTCTGACCGGCTATGCGGTCAGTTTCAATCGACGCTACGATCGCCACGGTCACCTGTTTCAAAATCGCTTTAAGTCTATTTTATGCCAGGAAAATGTGTATCTGAAACAATTGGTGCGTTATATTCATTTGAATCCTTTACGGGCAGAAGCCGTTGGTCAATTTAAAGACCTGATAAAATATCCATACAGCGGGCACAGCGCCATTATGGGCAAAGTTAAAAGGGATTTTCAACATGTTGAGTATGTGCTGCGCTTATTTGGAGACAAGGTTGCTGCGGCACGCCGAAGTTACAATCAATTTGTTGCAAAGGGAATTGATCAAGGACGCCAGCCGCAGCTGGTGGGAGGGGGATTGCTCAGAAGCAGCGGGGGCTGGGGTGTGTTAAGGGAACTGGGCCAGGCGCAGGTGCATTTCAAAGGCGATGAACGCATTTTAGGTGACAGCGACTTTGTTGGGGAGGTGCTTGCCAAACATCAGGAGCAACTTGAACGGCGCTACTGGCTGCAGTCTCAGGGCTATAATATGGATCGAGTCGTTAAAAGGGTTGCTGAAGTGTTTAATATAGAACCCATAGAAATTTGCAAACCGGGCAATCAACCCTTGCGGGTGAGGGCCAGGAGTTTAGTCTGCTTTTGGGCGGTTAGGGAGCTTAGGGTGAGCGGTACAAATGTTGGAAAATTTTTAAAAATGACCCAATCGGCAGTGAGCCGGGCTGTCAGACGTGGAGAAAAGCTGGTTGAAGAGATGAATTTAACATTGGTAAAATGAAGAAATGCATATATTCATGACCGTCCCCGTTTTTTAATTCAACATTTTTTTCCGGCGAATTGTCAAAAGCTGTCAAATGCTGTAAAATAGTGTAAATATTTGAAAATACAGATGTATTTTTCTTGTATCGGTTCTTTCTTTGTGTTAGACAGGATCGTACCATGTTGGCATGCATTTTATTTCAGCAAAACCAGTCTTCTCTGAATAACCGGTTTTGCAGTTGCATGGCAGCATGTTGACAGGGGGATAAACTTTCCCGGTAGAGGAAGTTTATTATTGGAAGCCGACGCCTTGTATTTTATTTTGGGTTTTTTTTTCTGCTTTTGTCACCTTATAATGGAAAGTTTATCTCCCTTCTTTTCTTAAATCCATACATTATTCCCTTCTAACGTGTAATTTTTCCATCCTGAAAATCCACTACAATTCACAAAAAAATGCCAATCTTAATTTAGTGATTATTTTTTAATTGTGAGGTATGCGCCGCGGCCGACAATTTTAAGATTAGTCCGGTTGTCCAACGAAATTGACCGATCCAAAAAATTTGAATCCCTCTTAAACTAAAGAATATGAGCGATTTTGCCGATCTATAATGTGGAGGAGAACGTTTTAGGAGTAAATACCATGTTTGATCAATTTATTAATGGAATCGGCAATGTATGTATCGCTATTCTGGTAGGTTTGGCAATTGTGGGCTTGCATAAATTAAACAACAGACAGATACGCAAGCACCAGGACTCAATGGAATATTATCTTTATAAAATTTCGCGTGTAACCGGACACAGCGAATATGATGTTTTCTGCAAATCTGCCGAGGACTGGCCGGTTGCCACGGTTTCCAAAGAAAAAATCGATGCAGATTTTAAAAATTATTTAAACCACAATGCGGTCCCGCCGTATGTGAATCACTTTGTCAGGGAAAATAAGCGCCATATCGATGAACTGCATTTTCCCCGATTCTAGTCATTTATGATGAGCTTGATCTCATCTGAATTGGCTTTGAGCTCCGGCGCGTACATGGCATAGGCTTTAGCGGGCAAGGCACTGAATTTACCCGGAACCTCCGCCCGTAAACGGTAGCTGACACTGTGTTTGCCCCGCGCCAGCCGGCGCACGAAGAAGGCCACCTTCTGGTCGCGAAACTCCACGTATGCTCCCATTTCATTGCCGGTATAACCGCTGCGCACCTCCACCGGTTCGAAACCGG
>JASFIX010000168.1:0-7882 GCA_050122435.1 Desulfobacterales bacterium | reverse complement strand
ATTGGAAGATATCATTATCTCAGTCGCGCAGCGCACATTGGTGGCCGGCACGCCTCTGCTTTTAGGGACCATCGGTGAAGTGATCTGCGAACGATCTGGAATTCTAAATCTGGGGGTTGAAGGTGTCATGTCCATTGGCGCGGTTACCGCTTTTATCGTCACCTTCACAACCGGTAATCCGTGGTTGGGGCTCGTGGCGGCCATTATTGCCGCATCCTTGATTTCTGTCATTCACGCCTTTGCTTCGATTACCCTGCAGGCCAGTCAGGTCGTATCGGGATTGGCCCTGACCATGCTGGGTCTGGGTATATCCGGGATTGTGGGAAAACCCTATATCGGCAAACCCCTTGCAATTAAGATGCAGAATTGGGAGATTCCGGTTTTATCGGATATACCGATCCTGGGTCCAATATTATTTGATCACAGTCCTTTTTTCTACATGGCAATTGTGTTGGCGGTCATTGCCTGGTTTACGCTGGAATACACCCGAATCGGGATTACCATCCGTTCAGCCGGCGAAAACCCAAGGGCAACCGAAACCCAGGGGATTAACGTTTACCGGGTGCGCTACTGGTGCGTGATCATTGGTGGCGCGCTATCCGGTATGGCCGGTGCACATCTTTCCACCTCGTACAGTAAATCATGGATTGAAGGTATGACCGCCGGCCGAGGATGGATCGTTATTGCACTAACCATTTTCGCGTTATGGAACCCGATGCGGGCAATGGTCGGTGCCTTTTTATTCGGCGGTATATTCGTCATCCAGTACTTGCTTCAACCGCTGGGCATATCCCCCAATTTCCTGGCGATGCTGCCCTATATTTCCACATTATTTGTGCTTTTCATCGGGGCGTTGCGGGACAGCCGCAAAATGAACGCGCCGGCCATGCTGGCAGAACCTTACAGACGAGGGGAGCGCTGACAGAAGAAAGTATTGACTTTTCCAGTTGACTATGATGGAAGACTCTACTAATTTTGGTTTTCGGTTAAATCATTTCCCATATAAATACCACCACTTGTCGCCGCACCCATTGCTCTGCTGTTTTCCTCATGTATCGCGGCCCAATTGAGCCACTGAAACAGGAACAAGACCAAGGAGGCACAAATTGTTTGGCATCGAAAATATAACCAACAATAACGGGTGGGCCATAGCAGCCGTTGGTGCCACGATCGTATTCTCGGGCCTGGTTGTATTGTCTTTTGTTATTTCCCAGATCCACAAAATTCTTAAATTATGGGATGAACGAGACAAATACATAGAACGATTCAAAAAAGCAACCCCGGCCCCTGATGCCGAAAAAGCCGAAGCCCCTGCTTACTCGGAACGCCATCTACCGTCCGTTGACGAGCTTGCCACCACTTACCAGCCCCTGGTCGACCAGCTGGAAGAACCGTTTAAACTTTCACAACTATTTGAAATTGCTAATAAAAATGATATGCCCCATCCTCATCTGTCGATCCAGCGCCTGCAGGAAGCCGATCTATTGGTGGCCCAAGGAGATGGCACATTTAGCTGGAAGAAACCAAAAGGAAATTAAGGCCTAAACAATGTTTGATCTATTATCGACGTTTTTAGCAAATACCGGCTATTATTTAGCAGACTATCGCCATTACATCATGATTGTGGTGGGGAGTATTTTTCTTTATCTGGGCACCGCCAAAAAATACGAGCCGCTGCTGCTGGTTCCCATCGGCTTTGGTATTTTAGTGGGTAATATCCCGTTTTTTAAAGGTTTCGGAATCGGTATCTATGAATCCAACAGCGTTTTGCACTATCTCTATTTCGGCGTAAGGACAGGTGTCTATCCTTCTATCGTGTTTCTGGGTTTAGGTGCCATGACCGATTTTTCATCGTTGTTGGCTCAACCGAAACTCATGCTATTGGGTGCTGCAGCCCAGATGGGAATATATTTTACCCTGCTGGGTGCCCTGTTTTTTGGGTTTGCCCCCAAAGAAGCCGCCTCAATTGCGATTATTGGCGGAGCAGATGGACCGACATCCATATTTTTAACTGCCAAGCTTGCGCCGCACCTCATCGGACCCATTGCGATTGCCGCTTATTCTTATATGGCATTAATTCCGGTTATCCAGCCACCAATCATGCGCCTGCTAACCACCCGGAAAGAGCGCCTTATCAAAATGCCGCCGTCCCGCAAGGTTTCCAAAAGGGAACTTCTGATATTTCCGGTGGCGGGTGTCTTGCTGTGCTGTTTTCTGGCTCCGACAGCGCTGCCTTTGCTGGGGATGCTTTTCTTAGGAAACTTTTTAAAAGAATGTGGTGTGGTTAATCGTCTGGCCAACACAGCCCAATCCGCCATCATTGATACCGCTACGATTTTCCTCGGTTTTACGGTGGGTTGCAGCACCCAGGCCGATGTATTTCTGACCTCCAAATCCCTTGGCATTTTCTTTCTGGGCGCGGTTGCATTTTCCATTGCCACGGCATCAGGTTTGATCTTTGCCAAAATTATGAATCTATTCCTGAAGAATAAAATAAATCCTCTGCTGGGTGCCGCAGGAGTTTCGGCCGTGCCCGGTTCCGCCCGTGAAGTGCATTTGATGGGTTTGAAAGAGGATCCGACAAACTTTTTACTGATGCATGGAATGGCGTGCAACTCATCGGGTGTTATCGGATCGGCGATTTGCGCCGGGATTTTGTGGAGCTTTTTCGTATGATGGATTGACAGTGAATTCACCGCAGAGACGCAAAGGTCGCAGAGAAAAAATATTTATAAATCATAAAAAAGCTCAGCAATTTAGCTGAGCTTTTTTTGTTTTTCGACATTCCTGCAGCAAATAAATTTTTATTTTTTTGCGTACTCTGCGCCTCTGCGGTGAAAAATATCTTCACTCCACTCCTCACTGCTGGGTGGGAATCTCTTTTACACAGCGAAACCCCATCCAGTGAGCACCGTTTACAGGGTCTTCCGGTGTCCAGCGACAGGTAATTCTAACAAAGGTGGCAGAACCTAAAAAACATCCTCCCCTCATGGGCAGGGTATCCTCCAGCCATCGGCCTTCACACATTTCCCAGATGTTGCCGCACATGTCATAACAGCCGTAAGGGCTGACTCCCTGATCGAATAATCCAATTTCAGAAGTATGCCCGAGTCCGTATTCATTAGAATTACAGCGTTCCGGCAAAAAATCCTGTCCCCAGGCCCACCAGCGGCCGTCTTGACCGCGGCCGGCTTTTTCCCATTGCTCCTCGGAAGGAAGGGTTTTTCCTGCCCAGCCGGCATATGTGCGGGCATCTTCCCAACCCACAAAAACGACTGGTTTCAGCGGTTGTCCCCACAGCGGATGATTCAAAAGAATAGGTTCGCGATGGCCGGTAGCATCGATAAACTTCCGATACTGGTAATTGGTTACCGGATATCGATCGATGTAAAAATCTTTCAAATAAATGGTCCTGGAAGGAACTTCTGTGGCAAAGACGGGATTCTCATTGTTGTCCAGCAGATATATCTGGGCCAATTCCTGTTCGGAGATACCTTTAATAAAATCTCCGGCGGCCACCAATACCATCTCGGCACCATCAATGGGAGCGATAATGGCTTCAGGGAATGAACCGGCACCCAGCATTTCATTTATGTTCCAAGGGGTATGCATGTCACAATTACCGGTCCAATTGGTATTTGAATCCTGCGGTAGAATACCCAAAGGCAAATAACTAGCAGCATAGAGCATGGCGCAAAGGGCATAGAGTAAAAATTTCGCAGTCCTGGCAGCCAAAGCAATCTTTTACCCTATGCGCTATGCTCCTTGCCCTATGCTCTTTTAAATATCTTTCTGCGCTTCTTTTTCCAGCAAATCACGGTACCAGCAGGAAAATTCATACATTCCTCGAAAATAATCGTCTTCGTTGACAATTCCGAGGGCGATTTCAAGGACCCCGCGTCCATAGGAATTTGTGTATTCATCGGATCCACGTGATTGTAAAAACTCCCTGACCAGCATTTGAGTGGTCCGCTTGGTTTTGTCTTTGCGGATGTCAATCGGATCCTTGGGTTCTTGAAACGGATCCCACTTCTCATAGCCCTTTTTCAATATATGCTTCTGGCGCCTGGGGGACATACTATCGAAAACAGCCCGTTTTCGTTTTTCGGCTTCTTCAGGAGAAAATTCAGTCATATGGTTCTCCTTCGATGCTTTTTTGAGGGTGGCGGCTCGGGAGGCTTTTCTTCCCCCACACCAAGATAATCATCATCATAGGTGGTAAGCAAGGCCATAGACAGCGGTACGAGCATATCCGCCAGTTTCAGGTATCTGGATTTAAGATCCCGAATCAATTCTGCCGAAATTTGCTGGAGTTGGCTGAATACTGCATCCAGATTCACCGTCGGGTACTGCTTGCCTTTTTCAAAGCCGGATTTTCCACAGGTATGACCCTCACCACCAATGGCCGTCGGGATACCATAGAAGCGACAGGTAAGCGGGCGGTTGTCGTAAAGATCGCACAGGTCGGTCTCGTTTAAAAGGGGACAGCGAATCCGCTCCCGGGCCAGGTCGGTAAGAATCTCATTTTCACTTTTGCCGTCCTGTAGCGCTTTAAAGGCCCGGCGTTTGAGTTTGTGAATCCTGCGGTCGGCCTTATTTGCTTTTTCCAAAAGTTTGGCTTTGTCGCCTCCTCTGATTTTCTCATTAAATTTATGATTGATATAAAGGGCTTCGATCAGCGTTAAGTCAAACAATGCGTAACAGCAGTCCGTGCATTTTTCCTTGCACTTCACACATTCCGCATGTGCCTGTTGGACGCGTTCAAAAGCACCATCCGCATTAGAAACCAGCGCTTCATATTTCTTAAAATAAGGTGTAAAATCAAAATCCATGGTTCACAATATTCCTTATGTTTACTTGATAAATAAAATAATATCCAAAACTTTACAATTGTCCAATCCTTAGCAGCAGGTTAGCCCGTTTCCGGTTGGCCCGTTCGCCCGTTAAATAAGGAATTCTATCTATTAAAAACCGGCCAACGGGTTAACGGGCAAACTGGCTCAACCCTTTTCATGTGGGCATTTTGAAGCGGTTCGCCCACAGCCATCGAGAAAAAGACGGATTTTTAAAGCCAGTTCGAATTGTTTCACGTGAAACATTAACTATCCCCTCAAACAAAACCGGTTTTTATTATGTTTTTATCACAAAAAATATTTCCGGGGGTTTCACGTGAAACATCTGTTCAAAATGCAGAATTTTCCATCTTTTAATACTTTCAGCATATTCAAGAAAGCCAGAAGCCAGCTGCCAGAAACCAGTTGCTAAATCATTTCCCCACACAAAACCGACTGAAAATCTCATTCAGCACATCCACCTTAACATTATCGCCGCTGATGACCCCCAAAGCATCGATGGCTTCCTGAAGATGGATGGCCACCAGCTCGTTGGGAGTTCCTTTTTTTAGCTGTTTAATCACAGATTCCACTGCATCCAGACTGGTTTCAAGCAGCAGTTTGTGTCTTAAATTAGGGACTATCACCCCGTTAAAATCAAAAGGATTCGGCCCTCCGGCAACCTTAATAATTTTGTCTTTGAGTTGATCGATCCCCCGGTCATACAGGGCCGAAATACGCACCTGCCCATCAAAATGCCAATTGTCCGGAAGGATGGTTTCATTTCCTCCCTGGATGAGGTCGATTTTATTCAGAACGACGATCAGGGGCTTCGAATTGACCTGGTCATAAATAAGATGGTCTTCAGGGCCCAAGGGGCAGTTGGCTTCGACCATAAAAAGTACCAAATCAGATCCGTTGACGTGCTCGAGTGTTTTTTCAATTCCGATCTTTTCTATGGGATGGTCGGTATGATGAACACCGGCCGTATCGCTGATGACAACCGGTATACCTTCAAGGTTTAGGGTTTCTTCAATCACATCCCGTGTCGTTCCCGGCACATCCGTTACAATGGCGCGGTCTTTTTGAATCAGCTGATTGAGCAGACTGGACTTGCCCACATTAGGCCGACCGACAACTGCTACGGCAAGACCGTCACGGAAAACGTGAGCATCCACATAATTTCGTATTAGTCTTTTTAACGGTTCAAGTACTTCCTTTTGAAGCGCTTTTTGCGTTTCTGCGGGTTGGATCAATTCGGTGACATCATCCGGAAAGTCAATCGCAGCTTCAATCCGCGTTAAGAGGTCGATCAATCCGCCTCTGACAAAAGTAATCTGCTTGCGCAGCTTACCGCTTACCTGGGCAGTTGCCATTTGCAAACTCTTTTGGGTACGGGCATTGATGATATCGATGACCGCTTCGGCTTGCGTAAGATCGATACGCCCATTGGCAAATGCCCGCCGGGTAAATTCGCCCGGTTCGGCCAGGCGCGCACCTATTTTTAAAACAAGCTCTAAAATGGCGTGCAATACCACCGCACCGCCATGAGCATTAATCTCTACAACGTCTTCCCGTGTATAGGTCTGCGGGGCCCTCATCGCCGAAAGCAACACTTCATCCAGCAATCGGCCGCTTTGCGGGTCAACGATGTGACCATAGTAAAGCCGGTGGGACTCAAACTCAAATAGTTTGTGCCTTTTGCCCTGAGGCGCTGAAACAATGACGGCATTTGAATCCGGACGCCTGTCAATCGGCCTGAAAATTGCCTTTGCGACGGTAAACGCATTTACGCCGGATATTTTAACAATGCCGATGCCGCCTTTTCCTCCGGGTGTGGCAATGGCTGCAATGGTATCTGAGTTCGCTGTCATTTGATCAAATTATAATAGACGACCCTGCGGTTGAAATGATGTCCGGCCTTCAAGAAATTAGCAATCGCTTCAGGAATCCGTTTGGCCGCAAGAAGACAAGTCAGGATGGCAAATCGTATCAGGTGCAAAAAAAAGTTATCTTTTTGGATGACTTCGCTTTTTGGGAAATATCACAAGTTTTCGCAAACGACCTTCCCCCCGGCTTCGGGTTATAACTTCGGGAAAATCCTTGAGTGCAATATGAACGATTCGGCGATCGTAGGCATTCATCTGCCCGAGGGATATGGGTCTTCCAATTTTCTTTGACTTTTCGGCTAACCGGATGGCCATACTTTCCAGATTTTCTTTACGGGTTTCCAGGTAGCCTTCGATATCCACCAGAACCCGAATTCGGTTTTGGTTGCTTTTGTTGACAACTTTTTCGACAATCGTCTGAATCGCATCCAGCGTTTGGCCGCGTTTGCCGATCAAAATGCCTGCATTTCCTCCATTGACTTTATAACAAAGTCGATCTGCATCCTTTTCAACCGAAATATTCGCATCTGCGGTGATGGTGTCCACGATTCGTTGCAGGATCATCCGGCCAATTGCGACAGAATCATCGGATGGTGAATAAAGCGGTTGGTCGTCTGAATCTATGTCGTCTGTGGCTTCGGATTGACCGGAAGCATCAGACGCAGGCGGTGCAGTATCCATGTCACTCATTTCAGCGGCTTGCTCTTGCGGTGCCTTTACCAGCGAATCTTCCGGTAACTTAACTCGAATTTTCGCTTTTTTGGTCCCGGATAGACCGAAAATGCCGCTGGATCCGTAAGAGAGCACATCGTATTTTATCTCATCTTTTGGCATCTTGAGTTCGGCGCTGGCCTTCTCAACAGCCTTGTCAATGTTTTTTGCTTTGAATTCCAGCGAAGCCGGCATTTAAAACCTCCGTTTTACGAGTACTTCTTCTGGGTATAATATTGTTGGGCAATCGATAAAATGTTGTTCACCAACCAGTATAAGACCAGCCCGGATGAAAAATTAATAAAAATAACCGTAAAAATAACGGGCATAAACATCATCATTTTTGCCTGGGTGGCGTCTCCCATTGGGGGCGACATCTTTTGTTGAAGCAGCATGCTGGCACCCATGACGATGGTAAGAACCGGTATTCCATATGGCGGTTCCATAAAA
>JASFIX010000167.1:0-7892 GCA_050122435.1 Desulfobacterales bacterium | reverse complement strand
GTTTGAAATCATTTTAGATATGCCTTTCAAAGACCGCCGCATCCTGTTACAAGATCTTGAAGCAAAGCACTCGCAGGGAAGAAGAAGATTCGCCCGGAAGCCCTATTTTATGCCGGTAGATTTTGCCACTCCGGATCGTGCCTTTAGCGGTTATATTCAAAATATCAGTTCAGGCGGTCTATTTATTGAAGCCCGTGAAACTCTTCCCGTTGGCCAACAGGTCACATTATCATTCATGCGGCCAAAATCCAGAGATTATGTCAAGGTGGGCGGTGAAGTTGTCCGAAAGATTCCCGATGGTTTCGGCGTTAAGTTTCATGCTAATGTTGAAGGTATTTCCACCTAAATTGATCGTTTCAACCGATCAATCTTGATTCAATCGAAAGGTTTCAAATGAAAAAGAAAATACTGGTTGTAGATGACGAGGAATTTCATAGAGACCTGTTGAATAAGCTTCTCACCAAAGCAGGTTATGAGGTGGCCGAAGCCGAATCTCCGGAAGTGGCGCTTGCCATTATGAAAAAAGAGGACTTTCCGGTGATTATTACCGATCTGATTATGCTCGATATGGACGGCGTTGAGTTCTGCCAGCGCATTAGAGAAAGAAACTCACTATCAGTCATCATTGCATTAACCGGGTATGCGGATCTTTACGATCTGGAAAAGCTAAAGCAGGTGGGATTTGATAATTACCTGACGAAACCAATAAAACTGAACAAAATACAGCCGGTTGTTGAAGCAGGATTTGAAAAAATAAAACAGAGAAAAAAAACCCGTCCTTGATCGTCTTCTAGGTAAGAAACGGTCCGCTAACAACTTTGTCCCTCCCTGAGTTTTTTGCCTGGTAAAGATATTGATCCGCCATTTCGATCAGGCCATCCAGCGAAAAATTCTCGCCGGGCATATGCTTATCAACGCCGGTTACCCCGAAGCTGGCGGTGATTGTTATCTTTTCCCCTTCCCATTTAAATATTTTTTTAGAAATCTGTTTCCGGAGCCTTTCTGCCAGCCGGCCGGCATTTTTAAAAGTGGTCTCGGGCAGGACCAGTAAAAATTCTTCGCCCCCATAACGTGCCAGCCAGTCCATGTCTGAGCGGATCAGAGACATGAGGCGTTTCACAAACTCTTTGAGGACCATATCGCCGCATAAATGTCCGAAAGTGTCATTTACCCGCTTGAAATGATCGATGTCGCACAAAGCCACCGAGAGGGGATGATGATACCTGGAGGCACGCTTTATTTCGTGTTGAAGGTGTTCGTTGAGATAGCCACGATTGTAACAGCCGGTCAGTGAATCTTTTCGGGATAAAAGTCTGATTTCGCCGTTGGCTTTTTCCAGTGATTTATGCTTCTTTTTTAAACGATCATACAGCAGTGTATTTTCCAGCACCAGCGAATACTGTTTGGCCAGCATGGTTAAAAGCTTCATGTTTTCATGGGTCATCGCGCTTTCTTTGATGGGCGTTTTAACCATGACCGCACCCAGAGTTCTTTTAATTGTGGAAAGCGGCAACATGACAATTGATTTTTCATTTTTAAATGCCAGCGCGGGAATTAAAGCCGGTTGCCTTCTGTTGATTATCCAGGAAAAGATACCGCATTCGATTTGATATTGGATTTCCTTTTTGCAAATGGCTTTCTTATCATCCGGGTGAACATACTCTAAAACAAATTCATGGGAATCGTCATCAACGACAAAAAGGGCGCAGACTTCAAATTCGATTAAATTGCGGACATCATCTAAAAAGACTTCCCATATCTGCCCGATGGATGTCGGGAAATCGATGCGGTCCTGAAATTGTCCCAGATGCTCTATTTTATCAATGAGTTCTAGTAGCGCCGTTTTTTGTTCGATCATTCCCAAATTCTCCTAACTGTTGAATATCTTACCAGAAATAATTTTTATAGCAAGCCTTTCACGTCATGATTTTCCGCTGGATTTTTTTGGCCGTTCATTATAGCTTTAGTATGGAGTTATAAAAAAACTTCCGCAGCCCTGAAATTAAAACTATTTTCCATTGCTAAAAGGTTAAAGATCAGGCTCCATGACCAGTCCCAAAACCGTTACCTTATTCATCCAGTGTTTGGTTGACACCATATATCCCGAGGTTGCCGATGCCATGGTGGCTGTTTTTCGTCGGCTGGGCATCGCGTTAACTTGCCCAACTGATCAAACCTGTTGCGGGCAGCCGGCATTTAATTCCGGATATCGCCGGCAGGCCCGTTTTGCTGCCCAACATTTCATTGAGGTCTTCGAAGATTCAGAAATAATCGTCTGCCCATCGGGTTCCTGCGTCAACATGGTGCGTCACCACTATGAGGAGCTCTTTGAAAACGATACTCAATGGTTGAGACGGGCTCGAGATATTGCAAATCGCACCTATGAATTTAGCGAATATCTGGTGGACGTTCTGGGCGTTGATGAGCTGGGCGCCTACTTTGCGGGCAGGCTGACCTATCATGATTCCTGCCATTTGCTGCGGGGTATCGGTGTCAGGGAACAGCCGCGCCAATTGCTTAAGAATGTTTCCGGCGCTGATTTTATCGAAATGCGGGATTCGGATTATTGTTGCGGATTCGGCGGCTCGTTTTCGGTGAAATATTCCGAAATATCGAATGCTATGGTGACGGATAAAGTCAAAAATATTATGGATACCGGAGCAGATGTGGTGGTGGGCTGTGATATGGGCTGCCTGATGAACATCCAGGGCAAGCTCAGCCGCATGGGCGCTGATATTAAGGTGATGCATCTGGCACAAATCCTGGATAGCTAAAATTTATATCTCATTAACCGCAGACTCGCGCAGACATTCGCAGACAGTTTTTTTCTCCCGACGACCTGTCGGGAGAAAAACTTACATGCCCTTCGGGCAGTTATTTAGGTGCTGCTTTAAATTGGTTTGCATAACTTTAGCTACTAGATGGTATTGAATTTCTCATCTAATATAATAAAAAATTAAACGTTATAATTTGGTATCGCGAAGCGATTGTATTTTTTGTTCGGCCAAGGTCGGCCGAACAAAATGTCCGCGCAAGTCTGCGAGGGTCTGCGGTTAAAAAAGAAAGATAAAATGACAAAAATAACTCCGGAAAATTACGTGACCGAGGCCCGCAAGGCGATTAAAAACCAGGTGCTGCAAAGGGCGCTGGCTGACTTGCAGAATCGCTTCGGTCGGGGAACCGTAGAGAGCTATCTCCGGTTGCCTGAAGGGCCGAACCTGCGCCTAAAGGCCCATGAAGTCAGGATGCAAACTGTCGAAAATCTGGATGTTGTTCTGGAAATCCTGGCTGCCAATATCCGTACAAACGGCGGTCAGGTGTTTTTTGCCGAAGACGGTCAGGCGGCTGTCAATTATTGCCTTGAGGTCGCCCACCGGAATAAGGTCAGACGGGTGGTTAAGGGCAAATCCATGGTGAGTGAGGAAATCGGTTTAAACGACGCGCTGATTGATAGCGGCATCGAAGTGTCTGAAACCGATCTGGGTGAATATATCATTCAGCTGGCCGGTGAAACCCCATCGCACATCATTGCACCTGCGATTCACAAAACCCGCAATGATGTCGGCCACCTTTTTGCCGACAAACTCGATATTCCTTATGAAACCGATCCACCGCGATTGACCTGGATTGCCAGAAAGGCGCTGCGGGAAAAATTTCTGGCTGCCGATATGGGCACTTCGGGCTGCAATATGGCTTGTGCTGAAACCGGTCATATTACCACCGTTTCAAACGAAGGCAATATCCGCATGTCCACCACCCTGCCGCGGGTCCACATCGCCATTATGGGAATGGAACGTGTCGCTGCCCGGCTGGAAGATCACGACATCCTTTTAAGGCTTCTCTGCCGTGGTGCGGCCGCACAGAATATGGCGACCTATGTCAGTTATATCGGAGGACCGCGCGCAGCCGATCAGGCCGACGGTCCTCAGGAATTTCATCTGGTGGTACTGGACAATGGGCGCAGCCGGATTCTGGCGGATGAAGAATTTCGCGAGATGCTGTGCTGCATCCGGTGTGCGGCATGCCTGAATGTGTGCCCGGTTTACGCCAAGATCGGCGGGCATTCTTATGGATATGCTTATTCCGGACCGGTGGGTGCGGTGGTAACGCCGTTGCTGGTAGGGATCAATCGGGCCAAGGATCTGTGCCTGGGAGAAACCCTTTGCGGCGCCTGTCATGATATATGTCCGGTGAATATCAATCTACCACGGATGCTGCTGGCGTTGCGCACCAAACTGGCCCAAGGCGACACCGCCTGGGGGGTGATACCGGCGGACCGTAAAGAAAAATTCCTATTTCAGGCCTGGTCATGGATGATTCGCAATCGTGGTCGGTATGATCTTGCTGTTAAACTTGCAGCAACGGGCCAGAAGCTTTTGACTCAAAAAGACGCCATGATTCACCGTCTGCCGCCACCGATAAATGGCTGGACAAAAGGGCGTAATATTAAACCCCTTGCGGCGGAATCTTTCATCAGCCGCTGGAAAAAAGGCATCAGATGAGTACAGCCCACCAGGAAGAATTTTTAAAACGCATTAAACTGGCTTTGGGTAAACCGCTTGAACAACCCAGCCCTAAGGTGGAATTGTTCAGCTCGGAAATGTCCGCTGAAACTCCTGCCATTTTAGAGCGGATCGAAAACCGGACGGCTGAAGACAGAACAAAACTGCTCGAAATCCTGATCGAAGCTGCTGAACCCATCAATTTAAAGGTGATACCCGCTAAAAATATCGGCTCAGTGACCGCGGCGATTACTGAACTGGTGCGGGACAAAGATCCTGAATGGGGAGACCAAAAAAGTGTGGCGGCCTGGCAACATCCACTGATTGAAAGCCTGGAATTGCCGGATGTATTGGCCGAACAGGGCGTGCCGGTGTATTTTGCTGATTTGCAGAAGATCGATCGAGAAAACCTTCGCCAGCGCATCATTGATTCCTATATCGGGATCACCTCGGCTGATTTTTGCATGGCGGACACGGCCACCCTGGTCATGCGGACACGGCCGGGCCAGGCCCGTTCGGTTTCGCTGGTGCCAGCTATCCACATTGCCGTTGTAGAGCTCAACCAGATCATTGCCGATTTGAAAGAGCTTTACGCACTGTTAAAATGGGATCCGCACATGAGCAAAGAAGGTGTAACCAATTGTATGACATTCATATCCGGCCCCAGTAAAACCGCCGATATCGAAGCCACCATGGTCCACGGTGCGCATGGCCCCCGGGAGGTCTATATTTTTGTGGTGACTAGCGAAGATTGAAAATCGGCTACAGAATAAAAAAGTAAAATTTAGAAATCGTTACCAATTTTTTCATCTATGTAATTTATGTGGCAATAATCAAAGATCTTTAAGAGAAGCCGACCTGCTAGTTCTCCTCTCAACCCTGCCAACCGCTGTTTCTGCTTGGGTAACAACTGCCAAGGTGCTCATCATTCGATCCTTTCAGGTAAAACAAAAAACTTCGGGGGGAGTGGATTTATTGGGCGGACGCCTTTATCCTAATGGAAAAAAATTTTATTATCAGGCGGGCAATGACATAGCCGACCAGCCAGATTGCAATCAGAATGATGGCCTGGCGCATGGTGTGATCCACCAGTTCTTCACCTTCGCTTTCGGCGCGGTCCATGGCGTTTGCGATCTCGGGTATTAGTCGCTGTTCAAGGCGTTGGACTTCGGCCAGAACGTCCGCCATGGCTGCTTTTCTTGCGGCGGAGATTTCACCTGCCATTTGTTTGATAGTGGCCTCCCGCTCTGTTGCAATTTGATCCGGCAGCTTCTCGGCGATGGATGCCAATCCCGCTGTTCCCTCTGAGAGCTGGGAAACGTCAGCAAGGGCCTTTTGCAGTTCGGGGTTGTTCATGATTCTGGTTAGCCACAGATCTCCGAACAACCCCGACAATAGCGGTATGCGCGTGGCCAGATACATACCCCGCTCGGCCAGCAAACGCATTTCCTCCACGCTCTCTGAGGCGCTCTCAACCGATTCGAACAGCCCTTCCGGATCATCTGCGCGGGTCAGTGACGCATCCCGCCGATCAGCGGCAAAATTACTGAACCGGATCAGCGGAAACGATTTTACTTCGGGATTTTTCGTGCGCCAGCGCCTGATAACCTTCATCAGGTTGTGCATCTGATTCGGTGTCAATACGATTTCGGCGACTTTACGGATATCGGCTTCGGCCTTGCGATATCCTTCGATCACCGGCACTGTTATTTTGCCGTATCGCGATTGCCCTTCTTCTTCGAAGAAAATGCGTCCCAGCGTCACCATACTGAGCATATCCAGCAAAGCAACACTCGGTTCGGACTCCGCGGCGATGAGGAACGCCTGGTGCAGCGAAAAGGTCATCAACTCCAACACCTCGTAGCGGGTAGTTCCGGTGGGATTAAAGCTCTCAAATTTTGCAATCGTCATATCCATAATAGAGGCAAAACGGTCGGCAAAGCTCATTAAATGGGACTGAAGCTGGGCTTCGTTGATGGCATAGGTTTTCTCTTTGGCATCTTTGTCTTTTTCTTCGGTTGCGCCCTGAACGCCCCCCCCGCCGATTGATACGATTGCCAGCGTCAGCAACAGGCATGAACATATCCGTAAAAATGGTTTTGCAATCATCTTCCACCTTCCTCCCGGTTGCATTTTTCACAGAAAATATTAAATATCGTCTTCTGGTCGATGGTGTTAACAAAAATGGAATGACACAACCTAATGCAATTGTCTCTGTTCGTCAAAATGGACTTGCCGTTCGGTCTTCAGACGTCTTATTCTACCTTTAGATTGCAAGTTCTTTAACTGGCAGAATGGAAATCGATTTTCAAGAATTAAGTTGTGCCCTTATGCCGATTGACACCCATCTGCTTCGTGCCTATTTTTCTCGCATATTTAATTGGATTTAGCGTTTTAGAGAATTTTATTAATTTTCGCTTCCCGATTTAAAAGCGCTTTACGGTTCTGCGGATATCTCATTAAAATGTCTTTGCCATTTTTGGAAATGAATTCTATTTATCAGTTCACCTATAAGTCCAACGAACGACATGCGCTGATCGGCACTCAACTTTACATAGATCATTTTAGGGAGGACTAAAATTGCGAAGACAAGAAGTGGTCAAACTCAGTATTGGAGATCTCAACAGCCAAAAATCTCCGCGGGGGCACTTCTTTCGTGTGGCCGGCCCGATTGGCTTTGTGCTTGTCATGCTGGCTGCGCTGCTCGCCATTATCGTTTATTCCTATTTTAGCAATCGCCGGGATGCATTGGCTTTGTCGGAGGAAGTGCTGGGGGCGATCGAACGGCGCATCGCCGGCGAGTTGGATGCTTTTATTGTACCGATCGAAGATACGGTTCGGCTCACCGCCGACTTTTTAGAAAATACGCCATTTGATATTCGCAATCGGAACCTGTTGGAACCCCTTGCTTTCAGAGTTTTGGAAAATCTTTCGCAGATAAGCAATTTTATTGTTGCCGATCTTCAAGGCAACTTTTTAATGATCGCGCGCCAGCCGGACGGGTCCCTGCACACCAAAATCATCGAACGCTCCGGCGGCGCTGCCCGGACCACCTGGATTCGCCGGAACCCGGCGGGCAACTTGGTTGATGAAGAAACCCTCTCCGATGATCCTTACGATCCCCGGGAGCGGCCCTGGTTTAAAGGGGCGGTCAATCGCCAGGAGCCATTTTGGACCGATTTTTACATTTTCTTTACGAGCCAGACCCACGGTGCAACCATCTCCCTGCCGATTTTGGGAAAAAACGATGAACGCCTGGGTGTATTCGGCCTGGATATCGAATTAAAAGATATCAGCGCCTTTCTGGAGACATTGAAAATTGGCCAGAACGGCGAGGCCATCATTATCGATGAAGACGGTTACATCGTTGCCCATCCGGAGATCAAAAAA
>JASFIX010000166.1:0-7934 GCA_050122435.1 Desulfobacterales bacterium | reverse complement strand
GTGGAGTAAATATCATCATGTCATCGGGCATAATCTGATTTTTGGGATAGTGATATCTCTTACAGCGGCGGCAATAGCAAAGCGGAGGTTATTAACAGCAGCATTGGTGCTTTTTGTTTTTCATCTGCATCTGTTTTGCGATCTCATTGGATCCCGTGGCCCTGAAGGTTACCAATGGCCGATTCCGTATTTTTATCCTTTTCTCCAGAATATAGCACTTAGCTGGTCAGGCCAGTGGGCCCTAAACGCATGGCCAAACATTTTGTTCACCATCATTTTAATGATGATAACCTTTTATCTTGCCTGGAAAAAAGGCTTCTCACCCCTTGAGATAATTTCCAAAAGGGCGAATCGAGTGTTTGTAGATACCTTCAGACAAAGGTTTGGTAAACCGCAACCGTAACATGGAATGGAACAAACGGTTTGCGACCGTAAATGCAGCCGCACCTATCGGAGAGCTTGGGCAGCAGGCATTATAAAGGGTGGTACTGAACGTATGACGATAAACAGGCACTTTCAGACGAATGGATTTTGTTAATACCCTTAAACAAAAGCTGGATATTAAATTTCTCTTCTGGCACTACCTATTTCTGGTGCTTTTTTTTCTGGCTCTACCTTTTTTGACAGGAATACTGCCGATCGTTCGTTTTACGGAAGAGCAAATTGATATAAGCGTTTATCCGGATCATGTATTGATGCAGGGGATCTATGTTTATCAAAACCCCTTTCCGTTTAGGGTCGTACAGGGCTTGTCAATACCCTTTCCGGTCGATAATGATCATCCAACACCGGTTCAGCTTACAGCCAGGCAACTGGTTCCAAAACCAAAGCAACTGGAAACCCGTTACATCTTGGGACGTCACCGTTTTAATTTAGTATTTAAGGCAAATGAGGAGATTCACATCGCCGTTGAATACCGGCAGCAGGCGCCAAAAAGAAACGCCAGATACCTCCTAACCACAACAGCGCCGTGGAAACACCCGCTTCAAAAAGGCATGTATCGGTTATTTCCTCAGGAAGTGATTATCACCCGGTCAAATTATACGCTTGAAGCCGGAGATCGTGACAATTTTATGTTCCAACGTCAAAACTTTATGCCACAGGATGACTGGTATTTTTCATGGAAGGTGAACTGAAGGTGAAGCGACAACAGATCATTTTCTATGTATTTGCCGGGATCTTCTTTTCAACCGGCACCGCAATAGCCAACAATCCCCCGTCGGGGCAGACGTTTTTGTCGATGATTTCCATATTGCCCCTTATGATCATATTTTCCATGATCGGCGGTGCCTATGAAGTGCTTAAACGGCTGAAGCCTAAAAAATTATCAAAAGTACTACGAATCAGCGGCATTGCAGTGGCGATCCTTTTTTCCATGGCTCATGAAGGCTTTGCGGTCTTGGTTACATTTATTTTCGGGATAATTGCTATTGTCAGAGGCTTTCGGATGCTGGGCTGGGGGCTGGGTGCCATGGCCCGTGATGAAAAACCGGCCCATCTTACGGCGGCACGTCCATGGCGTCTGATTTCCTGCAGTGTTTCTCTGATTGTCTTTACACTTTTTCTGGCGGGTTTCAGCGTTGTTTTTCTAAGCCCCCTTCATAACGAATATAAATACCATGAGATGGAGCGGGCTATAAAAAAATTCGTTATCCATCAAATCTCTTACACCCATAAGCACAAAACCGCAACAGGTCAATCCCGATTTGATGAAGGGGCCCAAGATAAATATTTCAAGGCCTTCCCCAACACCCGGGTTGAATACAGTCCTGACGGAAATCATTTTACGGTGGTTATGCCGCCGGATTTTCTTCCGATTTTTCCGTATAATTACCTGACAGCGGTGCCCAGTTATCGCGCAGATGAAACCGGTCAGATCCGAATGATACGGGTAAAAAAGAAGGATCAGCTCTGCCCCATTGACGCTCCGGTAATAATGAGAATAGAAGTGCAGGATTTAGAGAAGGAAATGCGTTCGTCATCATAGGGTATGGAATTTGGCATGGTTTAGAACCATTTGAAGCGGTACAAGGAAATGAAATATAGGGTTTTATTAATATCCGGGTTTATCTGCTGGGGGGTTCCTCTGCTGGCGGCGACGATTGTCCTTCTTGCATACTGGAAAACCCACGCCGAGTTTCTGTTGGGCGACGGCCTCCTGCTGCTGGTGGCCGGATTTATTCTGGGGCTCGTTGGCATCGGATGCGTTTTGCTGTTTTTGCTGCTAAATATGCGGTCAGCGGAACCCGAGCGGCGCAAGGGCAGACGAATAAGTATTAAGGCCATTACGCTTATTCTTCTGAATATACCCCTGGCCCTGATTTACGTCTTTGTCGGCGGTCATCTCGCAAGTAAAATTTATCTTGAAATCGTCAATGAAAGCCCTTACCGCTTAAATCAGGTCGTCATCATATCCGCCGCACACCGTCAGGATCTGGGTGAACTGGAGCCGGGAGAAAAGATCGAGACCTATCACCATCCTAGACAAGAATCGGGTGTCAAGATTCAGATCGTTTCAAAAAATCAGGTTAAAGAGGCGATCATTACGGATTATGCCACCATGCTCGGACAAGATGACAGCCGAATTATCGTCTCAAAGGACTCGGAAATTATTATTCGAAAACTGAAACGCTGAGATATTTTCTTTTCGGCCGAAATTAAATCGCTACCACAATTCAGAGCAGGAACAAATCGATGCGCAGCAGACTCTTGGAACAGGTTCGCGCCGGTTGTAAAACCGTGGCCGAGCGTGCCGCCCATATCCGAATCAATTATGATTTGATGCCTTCATACGCTTTATCCCTGCTGGACGCAAAGCCTACCGTGCCTGAACATGACCCCGCAACCCATTATCTGGACCAGGGAAGTGATACGGCCGCTTTTTTCCTGACCCTGGACAGCATTAATTTTGGATCCGGTTATTTTCCGCACATGAACAAACGAGCAGGCAGGTCCGGGTATTTTACGGTGGCCGGCTGCCTCAATGACCACTTTAGAGAAAGCGGGCCGCTATCAGCTCTGAAGCTCTCTCGCCTGACACCCGAAGACTGCTTTCGAATATTCAGGCAGGATCCTCAGAATAGACCCATTGCCGAGCTCATGCGATTTTTTGCCCGCGCCCTAAATGACCTCGGCAATTATGTAAGGGCGGATTTTGACGGCAGCTTTACCGGCTTGATCGAGGCTGCCGGCGCCTCGGCTGAACGCTTGATCCGACTGCTGATTCGGATGCCCTACTTTTGCGATGTTGCATTATATGATTCGGTCAAAGTACCATTTTATAAACGCGCCCAGTTGGCCGCTGCAGACCTGTCGCTGGCATTTGAGGGCCGGGAACTGGGGCACTTTGACGATCTGCAGAATCTAACCATTTTCGCGGATAATCTGGTACCGCACGTCCTGCGAGTGGATCATATTTTAGTTTACCCCGAAACGTTGATCCAACACATCGAAGCGCAAAAGCGGATACCGGCCGGTTCGACAGAAGAAATCGAAATCAGAGCCTGTGCCCTGCATGCCGTCGAGCGGTTAAAGGATGCGCTCAATGCATCCGGGCATGCGATCACCTCAATGGAACTTGATTTTTTGCTCTGGAATCGCGGCCAGCAGCCCGCCTACAAATCCATCCCGCGTCACCGTACCCGAACCGTCTTTTATTAGAATCGACGGCCAACCAAAGAATAAATAAACCCTTTATCCATCAGAAAAATTTGCTAAACCGGCATAATCTGCTAAAATTAATATATCGGCTCAAAAAAATTCAGTGACATCAGCCAGCCAGCAGCCAATTCGCCGATCCTTTCAAAAATATGACGTGAAGGGTGGATCTTTGATAATCGATGGATTCATACGGGCTTCTCGCCCCAGCATTCAATAAAAAATAAAGATTTTCAAATAGTTGCCGATAATTCTGAATATGTAGGCAACACCGTTTTGCAACAAATTATCGAAACTGATTTCTGCCGTAAACAGCTTAATTGGCATTGTAAGAACACCTATGAACGCCGATCGCATCAAAATGACCTGGATTAGGAGTGGATTTTTTTCACCGGTCCTGGGACCTCTGGTGCGAAACCGCCAGGCCACCGTTCTGCTGATTGCTGTAGCGGTTGCGCAGGTTGTGTTAACCGCGGCAGGCATTGTTGCATGGCAATGCCCGGTAAGAACAACACTGGGGGTGGCCTGCCCCGCATGCGGCCTGACAAGGGCGATGGTGCTGTTCTCCCAGGGGCACTGGAAAGCAGCGATTGATTTACATGCATTTGCGCCCATATTTTTGGGCGCCGGTATTTTCCTGGTCGTCGCTAGCGTCCTGCCGGCAGGGGTTCAACACAAAATCGCCGATCGGTTAGCGGCTTTTGAAAGGCTTACCGGTATTGTCGGGATGCTAATTCTATGTATTCTGGCCTACTGGATTTTACGGATAATAAATCTGATGAATCCGTAAAATCGAATTCATCAAGTGTTTGGTTTTTCGTATTTCGTGTTTGGTATGAAATAAATGATTCTAATCGGCAGGTTAGAGCACTAAACACTAAACACCAAATACAAAACACACTCGTAAAAAGGATGCTTTTCTGACTTTTTACGAGTCTGTCAACTTTGGATTAAATAAACAAAACAATGAGGTAAACTATGCTTGAAATGGGTATCGGTCTTTTGTTTCCGGTGTTGTCGCTCATCAGTTTGATCATTTTAATCATCGTTCTGATTAAACAATTTAAACACGGCGGGGCGCTGCAGGGCATCATCGGAATTATTACATGTGGTTTATGGACATTTATCTGGGGCTGGATCAAACACAAAAGCCTGGCAATCACAAAAATCATGATCGTGTGGACGATCATTCAGGTAACACCGCTTGTACTCATAGGTGTATTTGGTGCTGCAATGATGGGCCAGATGTACAAATTCGTCAGCGATATCGCAGGGGATCCCGCCGCGCTGATGAAACAAGGTCAGAGCCTTAATAAGAAAAAAGCACCGATAAAACTGCCGCAACAGCAGGTTAAAAAAGCCCCTGGGGCAAAAGATGGAGACTGGAATGCCGCCGCTCAGGCCCTGTGGCAAAACGGTCAATACACGGATCCCGGCAAGGCCAAAAACTACCTGGACAAGGCCATTGCGGCCAACCCCAAGATGGCCGAATCCTACAATAACAGGGGTCTGGCATTTTACAATTTAGAGCTTCATCAACAGGCCATCAATGACTTCAGCCAGGCCATCCGGATAAAGCCGCAATATCCTGAGGCGTTTAACAATCGCGGCAATGCGTACTACGCCCTTGATCAATACCAACAAGCTGAAGCAGATTTCAATAAATGCCTTCAGATGAAACCCAGATATTCAAAGGCGCATCTAAACCGGGGTCTGGTTTATTTCCAGATGAAAAAAATCAAAGAGTCCTGTACAGATTTCAGGAGGGCCTGCGACCTGGGAGATTGTGACGGTTTGCAGTGGGCAATGCAGAATGGCCATTGCAAATAATTGAAAATAGAAACTACTACCGATGAAGTGATTTAGAATAGGAAAGCGGGAAGCTTAAATGGAAGCGGCCTGACTGTCCCTTATTTAAGGGCAGCCAGGCCGCTTTTTTATGCAATTGAAATTCTTGAAGCGGTTTCAGAACCTCAGATCAGGTTTCCCGCTTGAACGCGGGATTACACGTCTTGATTTTAACAAATAACACTCCAAAGTGACCAGTCCCTCTCGGGTCTTGGAACCGTTTCAGAAATAATAGACTCAATTTTTTGTCTTTCTTGAGGTTTCAAAGTGAGGTGTTTTAGTTTCCGATCGACCCGCTCCCAAAACAATCCCTGGAGGAATGCTTTCATATCGCGCGCTTTGGAATTTAAATATTTTTCACCGATGGTGCCGAGCGCGGTCGTAAAATTCCCGCAGCCGGATGTTTTAAATTATACCGCCTTTACGTCCTGTATCAAAGCATCGGCAATCATAGAGCTTAGAAACTTGACCTCAACATCCAGGTCATAATGCTCATTTAAATTATCTAGCTGTGCGTGACAGTTTTCACATGCGGTCGCCAAAATGCGGGCACCGGTGTCTTTGACCTGATCAGCCTTGACCCTGGCGGATTTCATTCGAAAATCCAGGGTATCTTCCCCCATGGCAACCAGCCCCCCCCCACCGCCACAGCACCAGTTGTAGCGTGGACTATCGGTGAGTTCTCTGAAATCATCGGTCAAGTTTTTTAAAATATAGCGCGGTTCATCCATCACACCGGCGTTGCGCGCGACCTGACAGGGATCATGGTAGGTGACGGCTCCGTCCAATTTGGTTTTATCCAGTTTGATGCGGCCTTCCCGGATATATCTGGCATGAACTTCGGTAACCGAGCTGACTTTAAACGGCTGTTTCCCGGTAAGCTGTTTCATTACCCGAAAAGCAGTACCGCATTCGCAGATACAGACCTCCTTAACCTTTAGTCGCTTGGCTTCATTGACAATCCGATCTAGGATCAACTTGGTCTTGGTGGGATCCCCCACAAAGGCACCGAAGTTAACGGCCTCAAAGAAGCTTAGGGTCCAATTTTCGCCGGCTGCATTGAAAATGGCGGCCGCCGGAATGATCGAATGGGCCCCTGCTAGCGCTACATAGAGCAGATCCGCCCCCTCGACATCCACTGGAATAGGGGTCTCTCCGGCTTCCATTTTCCATTTTTCAACAACTTCCGCCTCAAGCCTTTTGATGCCTTTCATAAAATTTTCTTTGAACAGATCTATGGATTTTCCCTTCTCAATAGAGGTGTCTGCCAGCAGGGTAAGGATTTCTGGTTCGGCTTCGGCGCCAACCAGCAGCAATTTGGCAATGGACATCAGCATCTGGGTATCAATCCCAAACGGACAATACACCATACAGCGCCGGCAACCCGTGCAAGAGTAAGCCGCGTCATACAGCTCATCGAGGGCCATGTCGCTGAGCTCTTTGGCCTCACCTACTGACGGCCAAGCTTTCCCGCGTCCTTTGAAATATTTTTTATAAAGCCGTCGGACAATTTCGCCGCGGTAGGCTGCAATATATTTGACCTGCCCCATAGACGCATGTACGTGACAGGCCTCGGTGCATACCCCGCAGCGAGTGCAGGTTTCCAGATAAAACCGCATGGCTTCATTTAATTTGCCTTGAAAAAGCTTGAGCAAATCATCTCGTGTTTTTTCATCCATCATCAAATTCCTCTAATAAAGTAGTGTAGCTACCTTCAACATGGTGGTTTCAGGTGCAGGGAGTAACGTTTCAGTCCTCCGGTTCTAAGGTTCAGGGTTCAAGGGTTCACAGGTTGGACAACTGTCTGCGACAAGCCAAGTCGAGTCACGGAATAGGCCCCGTACTCCCGCAGTCGGAACCTTTGAACCTCTGAACCCGAAACCCCTGAACCTGTTGACTAACCGCGCCTGAGCTTATTCATCGGCAACGACAAAAACGAGTGCATCAGCTGGCTGAACGGGAAAAACATCAAAAATAAATTCGCGAAAAATACGTGCAACACCAGCATAAAAGAATGACCCGTATCCGTGATCTCAGCCGGTAAATAGGGCTTAAAATATAAAAGGCTGGAAAGGTATTCCCGGTAGTGGTCAACGCTTAGCTCCTCATAAAAATACCATCTTCGGGCCCAATCCATCTGGCTGCCAAAAAGAACCACCAGAAACAACAAGATTAAAAGATAATAATCTTCAGGAACCGAAAGTTCCCGCACCGGTGAAATAAAGCGGCGAAATAGGAAATAGAGCAAGGCAATCGATGCGATCAGTCCAACAAACCCCTTCCCCAAAAAAATCTCATGGGGAATTAATTGGAGCGTCTCAATTTCACCAAACAACTCCAGATGACCGATAATCAGCAATAATATGCAAATGTGAAAGGCCATCAAAAATATCCATAGCAGCGGTTTGTGTCTGCGAACGGTGGGAAAC
>JASFIX010000165.1:0-8032 GCA_050122435.1 Desulfobacterales bacterium | reverse complement strand
CAACGAGTTTATTCGATTTTTAACATATTCGCGGCGCTCTTGCTCTGAGGTGCAGAATTGTCTGTATATCGCTTTAGACCAGAAGTACATCTCCGCAGATGAGTTTCAAAGCACCTATGATCACTGTACAAAAATCAGAAAAATAATTGACGGCCTAATCCGTTACTTAAAAAACCATCAAACCGGCTAACGGGCCAACGGGCTCAACCGGCTCAACCTTTTATTATGATCCCATTAACCGTTAGATCGAATTATTCGCTCATGTGGGGCACGGCTCCGGTTAAACAGGTCTGCCGGGCCGCCCGGCGTCTGGGCTATACCCGTCTGGCGCTGACCGACACTGACAACCTGTGCGGTCTCTGGCCGTTCTTGACCGCCTGCCGGCGCGAAGGGCTAACGCCTATCGTGGGAGCCGAGGTCAGTGATCGGCAGCGCAAACAGCGTGCCGTCTGCCTGGTGGAAAACGATTCCGGCTACCGCAATCTTTGCCGCCTGCTCACCCGTCGCCACATGGCGCAAGATTTCAATCTTGAAGCCGCTGTTATGTCGTATGCAAACGGATTGGTGGTTCTCACCCAGAGCGCCGACCTATTGGGTGTCTGGCATGCGGCCGGTGTTTCGGTGGCCGCGGCCATGCCGCGCCGTCCCCTGCCGGCCACTCACCGGTTGCGCCGCACGGCTGGCCGTCTGGGGCTACCGCTGGTGGCCACACCGGGAAGTTTTTTTTTGCGCCCGGATGATATCGCGGTACACCGCATCCTGCGGGCCATCGAGCGCAACACCTCGCTGTCGCGTCTGGCAGCCGATGAAGTCGCCCCGCCGGATGCCTGGCTGGCAGATCCTCAAGAATATGAGCGCCGCTTTGCAATCTGTCCGCAAGCGGTCAGCGCCACTTATGAAATTGCCGAGCGCCTGACATTCACCGGGCCCCGGTTCGGCATTGTCATGCCGCCGTTGCTGAGCCAAAACGGCAGCACTCCGGCTCAACGGTTGCGGGAGGATGCTTATGAGGGTGCGCGGCGCCGGTACGGTACCGAGCTTTCTGAAGCCGTCGTGGATCGGCTGGAGCACGAGCTGCACAGCATCACCCAGATGGGGTTTGCCGCTTATTTTTTAATTGTGCGCGACATTATCCAACGCAGTCCGCGCACCTGCGGCCGCGGTTCGGGAGCCGCTTCGCTGGTGGCATACTGTCTGGGGATTACCAATGTCTGCCCGCTGAAACACAATCTGTACTTCGAACGGTTTTTAAATCCCGGCCGCAAAGATCCGCCGGATATCGATGTAGATTTCGCCTGGGACGAGCGCGATGACGTGTTGGATTCGGTCCTGGCGAAGTATCCGGGCCATGCCGCCATGGTATCCAGCCATGTGCTGTTCCAGCCGCGCATGGCGGTACGGGAAGTCGCCAAGGTTTTCGGGCTGACCGATGCCGAAATCGGCCAGGTGTCCAAACGCCTGCCGCATTTCTGGCGCGTGAAAGAATCGGACCCTGAATTTTTGGCCGAGCTGAAACGCCGCCCCGAAGCCAAAGCCCTGGAGTTCCCCCCGCCCTGGCCCGACATTTTGCAGTTTGCCCAGCGCATCATCGGAACCCCGCGTTACATGTCCGTGCATCCCGGCGGTGTGGTCATCACGCCGCGGCCCATTGAAGAATATGTGCCTGTGGAGCAGGCCCCCAAGGGGGTGCCGATTATCCAGTGGGAAAAGGATGCCACCGAAGATGCCGGACTGGTCAAAATCGATTTACTCGGCAACCGCAGTCTGGGCGTTATTCGTGATGCCCTGACCAACCTAAATGATAACGGCATCACCTTTGACGAGCTGCGCTGGGAGCCTGAAGACGATTTTGCCACCCAAGAGGCCCTGGCTCAGGGCCGTACCATGGGCTGCTTCTACATCGAAAGCCCGGCCATGCGGCTGTTACAGCAAAAATCCAAGGTGGGCGATTTCGAACACCTCGTCATCCACAGCAGCATTATCCGGCCGGCCGCCAACGAATTTATCCAGGAATATATTCGCCGCCTGCATGGCGGTTCCTGGGATCCGATTCATCCATTTTTGGCCGAAGTGTTGGATGAAACCTTCGGCATCATGGTCTATCAGGAAGACGTTTCCCGCGCGGCGGTGGTGATCGCCGGCTTTTCCCATGCCGAAGCCGATACCCTGCGCAAAGTTCTGACCAAAAAGGATCGTGAATATCAGCTCCGGGACTTTCAGCAGCGGTTTTGTCGCGGCGCCAGGCAGCGCGGAGTGCCTGAGGGCAAAGTCGCCGAAATCTGGGATATGATGATGAGTTTTAACGGCTATTCCTTCTGCAAGCCCCACAGTGCTTCCTATGCCCGGGTGTCCTTTCAGGCCGCTTACCTCAAGGTCCATTATCCGGCTGAATTTATCGCCGCGGTCATCAGCAACCAGGGCGGCTTTTACGGCACCTTTGCCTATGTTTCCGAAGCCCGCCGCATGGGTCTGACCGTCCTGCCGCCCGACATCAACATCAGCGACGTCCGCTGGTCCGGTCAGGGTAAAACCGTCCGGGTCGGGCTGCTGTCCGTCAAAGGACTGGGAGTCGACACCCGGGAGCGCATCGTTGCCCGGCGCCGCCGGCAGCCCTACATCAGCCTGGCGGATTTTCTGGAACGCGTGCGCCCTGATGAAGACGAGGCCCGCTCCCTGATCAACTGCGGGGCCCTGGACGCCCTCAATCCCGGTGGCAACCGCGCAACGCTGCTGTGGCAGCTGGCCTGCTGGTTGAAATCAAAACGACCCCGGGCAGCCGCGCCATCCCTGTTTGACCGCCCCGCAACGGTCGGTAATCTCCCTCCGCCGCCATTGCCTGCCGAAAATGAGCACGAACGGCTGCGGCGCGAATATTCCGTGCTGGGTTTTCTGTGTGACCGCCATCCCATGGAGCTGTTTGCCGATCAGCTGCAAAAGCGTCGCACCATCAAAGCCGTTGATCTGCCACGCGCTATCGGCCGGAAAGTGTGCCTGGCCGGCTGGCTGATCACCGGCAAAGTGGTTTCCACCAAAACAGGCGATCCCATGGAATTTTTAACCTTCGAAGATGAAACCGGTATCGTAGAGACCACCTTTTTCCCGCAGGCCTACCGCCGGTTTTGCCACATTATCGACCGCCAGCGACCGTATCTGTTGACGGGCAAGGTGGAAGAAGATTGGGGCACATTGACCCTCACGGTGGATCGGGTCGAGCGGATGATGATTGTCGATACGTAGTTAGGACCCGGTTGTGTCTTGGGACGCGGTTTTTTCTGGGGGTTCCTGGTAAAGATCGCTGGTGGTATCAGGTGCTTCTGTTTGTTTCTCTGCCGGTGGTTCCGACTCCGGCTGGTCGCTTTGGCTGCCGGAAGGGTTGGTGTACATATCATTGAGTTTCTGAATATAGGTGTTGGTGTCTTCTAAGACTTTCGCCAGGCGCCGCTGGGCTCTGCGTCCCCAACCCGCTGGTTTACGCATCAGCAAACTACGATACCAGCGGCTGTTCTTTTTAAAGGCGCGGGCGTAGTTCGCCTGCAAATCAGGGTCATTAACTTTCGCCAACAACTTGCGCGATACATATTTTGCAGTAAACCGGCGAATAAAAAAGTGAACATAGCCGCACAGCAACAACAGCAACACTAACAGGGCAAGCTTGCTGTAATTTCCACCCGGCAAATTGTCTAGAAATGGCAGCTTGAGTGTCAGCCCCTGCCAGTATCCACCCCAGATGGTGGCAAACAAAAAAGCGGCCAATACGGCCCCAAAAATGATCCCGTCCAGCCAGATAATTTTATTGTGCCATCCGGAAATAAACTGTTGGATCCGCGGTATGATATTGTTCTCAAGTGAATGGGCGGTTTCTTCCAGCATGCCCACGATGCGGTAGGCGCGTTCCTCCCCGACGCGCTCGATCCGATTGAAAATCTGCTCGATATTTGAATCACGCTTATTCTCGAAACGAACCCGAACACTTTCATCTTGAATGGGAACGGCAACTTCCGGAACATAAATCGCGTAACAGCACCCGGCCGTCAGTCCGTATTGGGCCAATGCCCGTTGCCAGGATGCAAAAACTTCTTCAGTATTATCCTCAAAGGCCGTGGCATCGATTTGATTGAGGATAAACAAAAATTTATTGGAGTCCCGCCGGTCTTTGGTCCGGTTCACCAGATGCTCAAGCGTGTCATGCATGGAACCTGATTCAGGGTGTCGCGCATCGAAAAATACCAGAACCAAATCGGACAAATCGATAATATGATCGGTAATTCGCAGGGTAGACGTCCGTTGGGCGTCGGCATCAAAGCCGGGGGAATCGATAATAATCTTACCGCGTAAGCGCGGGTTGGGACAGGTTTTGAGTTGGAGGTAAGAATCGATCCGCTGCCCCTCGCCTTCGGCCACCTCTTCGATGGCCTGACTGATCTTGTAAAAAGGAAATCGCGGATCCGCATCCAATGCCAGCCCCGGTAACACTCTTACCTGGTCATCATCGGTATATGAAATAACGGTAAACTTGTCATCAACCGCCTGGTTGCCGGTGGCCTGCAGACGATATTGAAGGTAATGGTTAATAAAAGTGGATTTGCCGGATGAATAAATTCCAAGTATGGATATCAAGGGCCACCAAGAAGTCAGCGTCGCATGAGATTGCCCATCATGAAAAAACCCAAGTCTCCGGCTGATATAATCCAGTTCTTGAAAACTATCCACCACTTGAGAAAGGACAGGATTTTCCTGTTTTAGGCGCTCTTTAAGATTTGTTAAACGTTGCCTGATCTGACTATCCTTGGCCATGTCTTATACTCCTAAGTGTCGTCCGACCTCGTGTTGACAATAAGGGCCATCTCCTCCCACTGATGAAAATAGTTCTTATTTTCTATTTATATCAAAGTTTAAGATTTAATACAATTTTCGGTGACAACTATCGGAAACAGCTTCATCGTTATAAGGGAGTATTGATAAGGGTCACACTTTGACAGGCTTTTTGATAAATAGGGATTGAAGACGGCCAGGAATATCTCAAGAAAAGAGCTTTTGATTCCTGAAGTTGCGAAGATTCACAATGCTTGCGGGATCTTTCTTAATCTATTTTTTCCCGCCTGGCACTTATCTTTTGAGAAGCCTCCGATGTATCTACAACCGGTGTTTCATTCCCTGCAAATCCAACCGTCCAAACTTTCACTTTACCGGTAGTGGTTGAATAGGTTTGAAATCGCAACTTACCGGTTTCTAGAAGGTAGGTATAGTCAAAGTTGGTGGAATGTATGCCGAGGGTTTCAACATGGTAGGGCAGCCAACTGATGCCGTTGTTAAAGCTGCGGTGTAGTTTATTTTGTCCGTCAACCGCGGTCAGGATGCCATTTGCGTCCGTAAGAATCCTGGCTGGAATGTATTCAAAAGGCAGTTTTGCAGGCGTAGACCAGCCGACCTCCGGACGCCATAAAGACCACCAGGCGGAATCGTTATTGTTATCGGCAAAAGACACTGCCGGGTAGCCGTCTGCAGTTACCCCCACATAGCTCGTGTACCACAGGCTCCCGTCGGGGCCGCTCCAGTCAGGCCCGACAACCATGTCTCCATTTTCAAGGGTAATCGGCATCCTTTCGTATAACGAACCGTCAGCGCGTTTAAACGTGTCTCCACCATCATCCGAATACCCATAAAGCACATGGGTGTGATAACCCGGAGAACCATTGCCGTCATCCACCACCCAGGTAACATGCATCCGGTTGTTGCGGTCAAAAAAGATGCGTGGTCGATAAGGTTGGTAAGCCGTCCCTTTCGCCCCGGAATCACTCCAGAAGAAGGTTTTCTCCTCATGGGGATAATCATTTCCACCCAGCATCACCCAGATTTTGGCATCGGCATCATATCGCGCAATGCCAGCGGCCATGATGCCGGGAGACCAGCCGGTATTGAATTTGACCCGATGGCGGAAGGCAATGTAAAGCACCCCGTTCGGGTCCCGGGAAAAAGAGGGATAGGTAATCCAGGTTCCTGGAATGGTCCGGGATTGATCCCCCCCAAAAAACGTAAAGGAGGAAATATCTTCCGGGCTATCGGAAATCACATATTGCCAGGCATATTCATAATAGGGATTACCTGTTTTGGGGTGATTAAACGGAGAATGATGCATATTGCCGGCAACATGAATATACCCGTGGCGGTCAATACCCACCGAGGCGCCATTATACCACGGGCTTTTATCGGTTTCCTCAAAGATAACGTTTTTAGAAACCGAGCCATCGGGGGACTTTTTGACGATCATCGTTCTTAACTGCCGGTTCACATAGACATAGTAAATGGCATCGTTATATGTTGCCACCGGTGTTTGCCAATCGCTGCCGGTTACCTTGGAAGCATCATCAAATTCGAATTCTTTGATTATGGTGACGGTTTCCGGTGACGGTTGCCCCCATGCCGTCATTGCATATATAATTATCGCCACCGGAACCGCCACCAAAGCGTGGCAAAAACGCCTCATGCCTAATCTCCTTCATTACTACCTGAATCTTGCATATGAAAACCTCCAACTCGTGCAAAATTCAGTGACAACCTCCAACATTTTTCCCGAACCCTGTAATCGAAAAGCCCCCCGGCTGTTTGTCGTTTCCAGCCATCCAGAAAGAAATGTCATGCTGCGCTATATTGGAATACCCTAGCACACGATCAAAAAAATAGAGTGCAAAATGAATACCACATAAGGTGTCCACAGGATCCGTATCCTAAAGACCCCCAGAAGGATTTATTATTGTTTTTCCAACTTCTAAAACCTCTTTATTATCAAATTCTTAGGGCATTTCCTGCTTCCACCCGCAGTGAAAATCATCACTTGGCCCCAATTACGATTCAACCGGTGGCGTGTACGATAAATTATACCTCCGCGTATACAGAATGATAATTATGTAGGATCACAATCCAATTTCTATCAGGTGAAGGCCTCCGGCCTGCCCACCTCTGGAGGACTCGCGTAAAATTGAAGTTTTAGTTTTTATATAGTTGCCAAATTAAACGTTTTCGGTATAAAATTCAGAACTGCAGGCAATAATCAAAATCCGCTTGTTTGGATTTTTCATCAATGCAAAAATAAATGCATTCACCCACCCGTCAGTAATGCCTGCGGGAACAAACGGGTCTATAATTAAAACAATTTAAGGAGGACAAACGATGGAAGCTTATTGTGTAAAATGCAAGGCAAAGAGAGAAATGAAAGACACCAAGGAAATAACGATGAAAAACGGCCGCCCCGCAACCCAGGGCGTGTGCCCGACATGTGGCACCAAGATGTTCAGGATCGGCAAAAGCAAATAAATGCGCAGCACTGCGTTCATTAATAATTTTATTGTGAATTAACTCCGGTGGTGGTCGCTGCCGGAGTTAATTCATTTGGGCCGGATGAATACATCCATATGTCTGAAAAAAGCTTTTTCATCGCGGAAGAACATTCCTCATAGACCGCCCGCAATTCCACCCTCAACGATATGCTATTTAGTTCATCATGGAAGACAGAGAAAAAGTTTCAAAGGTGCTGGAAAGTTAGAAATGCCTAAAGTGACTAAAATGAGCTAAAATGCCTAAAGTTGAGGAATTCTGTCATATTTATAATAAAAGATGGAGCGCCACGCGACGCACACGCCACGTAAGCGCTGGCGCTGCGTGGGCGAGACCACAATTTTAGGCATTTTAGATCATTTTTTAATTTTAGCTCATTTGGTGTTGTAAGCACTTTTTAATAGGTTTAAAACGGTACCATCAGGCGCTAAATTGATTTTTGAAATGGCTTCGAAATAGCATAAACAACAAATCAACACAGACAACAAATTAATGATACATCGCCTTTTTGTATATGGGACCCTTAAAAAAGGATTTCCGAATCATGACAATTATATGGAACCCGCCAAGCGGCTGGGCAAATACCAGACGATTGAGAAGTATCCGCTCGTTCTTTGCGGTGCGCGCTATGTTCCTTGCATGATTGATAGTCCGGGGAAAGGTCATCACGTTGAAGGGGAACTGTATGAAGTTGACGACG